>NZ_JBHJQP010000012.1:0-72706 GCF_042262625.1 Streptomyces sp. NPDC056347
CGCCGGGCCGTTCCCGCACCAGGCGGCCCGAGGAGGCATCAGGAGGCGCCCACCCCGCTGTACCGGACCAGCTGGGGCACCCGGACCGCGAGGGTCAGCAGTACGGCGACGAGCAGGAGGCCGCTGAGGAAGGCGGTGGTCGCGACCCCCATCAGTTCGGCGGCCGCACCGAGCCCCAGCGAAGCGACCGGCATGACGCCGATGGCGAGTTCCTGGAGCCCGAGGGCGCGGCCGCGCACCTCGGGCTCGGTCGTCATCAGCAGCAGGGTGGTCTGGAGCACCCCGAACGACGCGCTCATCAGACCGATGCAGGCCATCAGCGCGAACGAGAGCGGCACACTCCGGGACAGCGCGAACAGGGACCACAGAGCGCCCCAGGCCGCCGTGCCGAGTACGAACAGGCCGCCCTTGAACGTGAAGTCGCCGAGCATGGCGATGACCAGGGACCCCACCAGACCGCCCAGCCCGCTGCAGGTCAGCAGCCAGCCCAGCCCCGCGGCGTCCAGGCCCAGGGCGTCCTTCGCGAAGACCGGCATGAACCCCTGGTAGACCGGCCACAGCAGGACGTTGGCCGCCAGCGTCACGAACAGCACGGCCGCGGTGAGCCGGCCGGCCAGGACGGCACGGAAGCCGCCGACGAGCATCCGCAGCACCGGCTCCGGGCGGCCCCGTTCCGCCTGGCCCGTACCGCGCAGCGGCCAGAGCGCGAGCAGGGACACCGCGTACCAGGTCGTGGAGATCCAGAGGGCGGCGGGCGCACCGAAGGCGCTGATCATCGCCCCGCCGATCGCCGGGCCGACGACCTGCGTCATGTTCATCGCCAGCGCGTTCAGCGCGTTGGCGTTGCTGAGGTTCTCCCGTCCGACGAGATCGAGGACGAGTGAACCGCGCGCGGGCTGGGACGGGGACTGTGCCAGGCCGATCGCCAGTCCCCCGGCGACCAGCGCCCCGTACGACACCTGGCCCGAGGACGCCATGGCCGCCACCACCACGACGGCGGCGAGCGCCCACAGGCAGGCGGCCATGAGCAGCCGCACCCGGTCGTACCGGTCGGAGAGCACTCCGGCGAAGGGGCCCAGGAGCATGGGGGCGAGCCGTACGGCGGTGAAGACGGCGAGCAGGAACTCGGAGTCGGTCGTGTCGAAGACCAGCCAGCCCAGCACCATGGTCTGCGTCCAGGCGCCGCCGTAGAAGAACAGGTTCGACACCCACAGCAGGCGGAAGCCCGGGCTGCCGCGCAGTGAGGCGATCGCCTGCCCCGCCCGCGACGCCCGCGGTTTCCCCGTTCCCGGCGACGCCTCAACCGGCCTTTCGCGTGACAACGCGCCCCTCCTCGTCCGACGACACCGAAAATGGTATACCGAATGCGCCGGGGCGGGCCGGCCGGGCCCTGCCGAGGCGCCTCGGCACGGTGCGCGGGGAGGCGGGGCGCGGGAGTGGCGGCTACTCGAAGCGGCTGACGTCGCCCGCGCCGCGGCGGACGATCTCCGGTTCGCCCTCGGAGAAGTCGATGACCGTGGTGGGCTCGGTTCCGCAGTCGCCGGAGTCGAGCACGGCGTCCACCACGTGATCGAGCCGTTCCTTGATCTCCCAGCCCTGGGTCATCGGCTCTTCCTCGTCGGGCAGGAGGAGGGTGCTGGAGAGCAGCGGCTCACCGAGTTCGGCCAGCAGGGCCTGGGCGACGACATGGTCGGGAATCCGCACCCCGACGGTCTTCTTCTTCGGGTGCAGCAGCTGGCGCGGCACCTCCTTCGTCGCGGGGAGGATGAAGGTGTAGCTGCCGGGGGTGGCCGCCTTGATCGCCCGGAACACGTCGTTGTCGATGTGCACGAACTGCCCGAGCTGCGCGAAGTTCTGGCAGACGAGGGTGAAGTGGTGGCGGTCGTCGAGATGCCGGATCGACCGGATGCGGCCGATGCCGTCGCGGCTGCCGATCCGGCACCCCAGCGCGTAGCAGGAATCCGTCGGGTACGCGACGAGCGCGCCGGAGCGGATGCTGTCGGCCACGCTGCTGATAGTGCGCCGCTGAGGGTTCTCGGGGTGCACGTCGAAGTATTTCGCCATTCGCGGAGTCTAGGGCCTTTCGTTTCGGTCGGGCCGGGTCGGCGAGCGGAGTCCGGTGCCGCGGTTCGCGAAGCCGAGGAGGGAGCCGGATGGAGTCTCTCCCGTTCGAGCGGAGCCAAGGGGCCGGGGAAAGGGTGTCGGCGAGTGCCGGCGACGCGGCGGGGCGCGGCACCGGGGGCATGCGAGCCCGGCCCGATCCGGACGCAAGACCTCGGGGGCGGGGTGGTTCGCGGCCCCCGGCGGATCGGCGACACTGTTGGCGAATCCGTGTCGGCGGTCACGCATTCCCCAGGCGGTGGACGTAGCAGCTACCGGGGCCCGCACGTGATGCGGAGCCCGACGGGTCAGTCTTGCCCGTCCAGCTCTGGTTCGGGGATCCTGATGCATCGTGCGCGGTCCGCAGCCTGCCGTGAAGACACCTGTATCCGAATCCGGTTGCTGCTTCGTGGTCAGCTGCGCATCCTGCTGGGATGCGCTTCTCCGTCAACATCCCGAACTTCGGTGACTTCGCCGACCCCCGTAACGTCGCGACGGCGGCAGCGGCCGCCGAACAGGCCGGCTGGGACGGGCTCTTCGTCTGGGACCACGTCCTGCACCGTCGGCACCAAGGGCGTCCCTTCGGAGATCCCTGGATGCTGCTGACCGCGGCCGCGCTGACGACCTCCCGGATCCGGCTGGGCACACTGCTGACGCCGGTCCCCCGTTACCGTCCGCAGCAACTGGCCCGCCAGGTGGCCACCCTGGATCACCTCAGCGGCGGCCGGGTGATCTTCGCCGCCGGCCTAGGCGGTCCGGTCGAGGACGAATACCGCAGCTTCGGCGACGCCGCCGAGCCACGCGTACTCGCCGAGCGGCTGGACGAGGGACTGGAGCTTTTGGGCCGCTTCTGGTCCGGCGAGGCGGTGAACCACCACGGTCGGCACTACGAGGTCCGGGATGTGGCGCTGCTGCCCGCCACCGCGCAACGGCCCGGTCCGCCGGTGTGGATCGGCGGGTTCTGGCCGCGTCGTGCGCCCATGCGGCGGGCAGCGCGGTGGGATGGCGCGGTGCCGCTCTTCGAGTCGGCCCGGCATGGGCATGTGCCAGACGCGGCGGAGGTACGCGAGCTGGTCGGTTATGTGCGCAAGCACCGTACAGCCGGGGCCGAGCGCCCCTTCGAGTTCGTGCTCGGCGGTGCCACGCCCCCGGACGCGGCGAAGGCCAGGGACGTGATCGGTCCCCTGCACGACGCCGGTGCCACCTGGTGGGACGAGCGACAGGTCCAGACCGGCCCCGACCTGGACCGCCTCCCTCCGGTGCTGCGCCGCATCGAGGCGGGGCCGCCGGTGGTCTGATCAGCCATTCGAGATTGTGCCGGGCGCGTTTAGCATCTTCCTGGGGAATTGTGACCGCGCTCGGAGGGCCGGAGGACTGCCAGGTGTGATGTGCGCGGGCGGGCTCGCGGGGTCTCGGTCCACCAGGCGTCGAGGCGGTGGAAGTTCATCGCGGTGGCGGCGAGCTGGTGCTGTAGCCGAGCCTTGGCCAGGCCGTGATACCGGCACCGACGCAGGCCGAAGGCTCGCACTCCCTGGGAGATCGTGCCTTCGATCCCGGCCCGGTGTGCGTACTGCTCCTTCCACTCCTTGGTGTCTTCCTGAGCCCGGGCCTGCTGGATCGCCTCATATTCCGCCTGCGGGCGGAGGGCGATCCGGCGGCCCATGTCCGACTTGTTGTTGGAGCGAGTGCACTGCTCTCGGACCTTGCGGGGACGGCAGGCGGCTGTCGGGAACCATGCCCGGACCACGGCCGCCCCGTACTGGGAGCGGTCTTCTCGCCAGTGGCTGGTGGTGGTGCCGTTGGGGCAGGTCACCCGCCTGTTGTCCCAGTCGATAACGAAGTCGGCCTGGGAGAAGCCGCCACCGTCCTTGGTCTGCCAACTGGCGGACGCGAGGATCGGGCCCACCAGGTCAACTTTGTGGTCCCGGCGGGCGGTGACTACTTCCCGGGCTGTCGCATAGCCGAGCCGGCGTCGACCAGGTGCCGGGCGGGCAGCAGGTCACGCTTGGCGAGGTGGTCGTGGATCGGGGCGACCAGGCGCACGTCCTGGACGGTGGAGTCGGTCGTGGCGACGTGCGTGATCAGGTTCGGGCCGTCCGGCTCGCAGGCCTCAGTGAGGTGGACCTTGTAGCCGTCCCGGAAGATGCCGTGTTTCACGCTTCCCCGCGCGTCGGTGTCGTAAGGCGTCACCAGCCGCTGCGCGCCCGGCGGGCAGTCCTTCAGGTCCCGACGACGGACCTGCCCGTCATCGATGAAGTACTGCTGAATCCGCATCTGCCGCAGGGTATGAACCCGCGGAAGCAGGCGCAGGGACGGAGGGGCGTCCGGTCCGTGCAGGGCTGCAAGCAGGCTCAGCCCGTCGGCGCCGATCTGCTCGATCAGCTCGGTCTGCTCGGTCTGCTTGGCCTTCCCTTTGGGCAGGCGGGTGTCTTCGAACCGGATCGCGTACCGGTCGAACCACTCAGGCGGAACCCAGTCGGCCGGCCACTCCGGCTCGCGGGTGGCCACGCTGTTCAGCGCGGCTCGCAGAGTCTCACCGAGCCGTACCAGTCCGTTGATCTGCCGCGCGGCGGCCAGCACGATTGCGGAGTCCGTGCGTGCACGGCCACCGGCCTTGAGTAAGCCGTGCTCCGCGGCGGCCTCAAGGACCCGGTCCAGGAGCTGGATCCCGGCGTCTCCGGCGATCAGCCGGTCCCTGAACTCGGTGAGCACCGAGTGATCGAAGCCCGGATCGACCAGCTCCAGCCCCAGCAAGTACTTCCAGTCCAGACGCCCGCGGACCGCGTCCGCGGCCTGCCGGTCCGACAGGCCCTCAGCGAACTGCATGACCGATACGAGCGCCAGCCTGCTCGGCGGCCACGCCGGCTTCCCTCTGGTCGGATACAGCCCGGCAAAGTCCGCGTCCGAGAACAGCTCGCCCAACTCGTCACGAATCCGCATGGCCAGACTGCCCTTCGGGAACGCAGCCCGCGCCACCCGGGCCGTTTCCTCAGGAACCCCATCGATCTTCCTGGCGTGCAACGACACCGACACCCTCCCCAAACACAACGTCGGCCTTCACAACCACAACGGGTCGTGAAGGCCGACGTCACGTTCAGCCACAGGATTCGCCAACAGTGTCGATCGGCGGGCGGGGGCGGGCGGCATCGGGCGCGGGGTGGCGCACGGGCGCGGGGTGGTGCGCGGGCGCGGGGTGGTGCGCGGGCGCGGGGTGGTGCGCGGGCGCGCGGGCGCGGAGGCCCACGTCAGGCGCGGTCGCGGAGGGAGGCGGGGGCGAGGCCGAGCAGGCGCTCGGCCGTCGCGATGGCCATGCCCTCCAGCACCGGATGGTCCAGCGGCGCGTCGTCGTTCGCGTACACACCGAGGCCGTCGACGGTGACCAGGACGTGCAGGGCCGCCCCGAGCGCGTCGCCGGTGGCGAAGATCCCGGCGGACCGCCCCTCCTCGATGAGTTCCGCGAGGGCGTCGCGGGTCGCGGACTCCTCGGCGCGCACCGCCTCACGGAGTCCTGGCCGGAACCTGCTGGCGTGCCGCGCGTCGAGCCAGAGGCGGCTGAGGTCGCGGTGGGCGCCGTCGGTGAGGCGTACGAGGAAGCGCGCGAGCCGCACGTCCGCCGCCAGTCCGCGTTCGGCGGGCGGCAGCAGCGACCCGCGCTCCTCCGTCGCCGCGTGCGAGAACGCCTCGCTCACCAGCCGGTCCGCAGCCGGGAAGTAGTGGCCGATGAGCCCCGGACGGACACCCAGCTCGTCCGCGACGCGGCGGAGCGTGACGCGCTCCAGCCCCTCCTCCAGAGCGATGACCGCCGCGGTCCGCAGAATCTCCGCGCGGCGCTCACCGGGCTGCTTGCGAGTTCGTACCGGCCGAGGTCTTGACGTCATGGGGGACACGCTATTGGATGTGTGACCAACATGCAGTTGGCCATTTGCCCAATAGTGGTCGACGGCCGGCGGAACGCGAGAGGCCCCCGATGACCACGACACAGACCGGCTCCTCCGCGAGCCCCCTGGACGAACCCGGCTCCGAGCGCGCGGGACACATCGAGACCCGGGGCATCGACCTGGTCCCTGAGGACGAACGCGGCGGCCGGCCGCGGCAGCTGTTCGCGGTCTGGGCGGCACCCAACGTCAGTTACCTGAGCTTCGTCGTCGGCGCCGCGCTGATCCTCATGGGCCTCACGCTCCCCCAGGCCCTCGGTGTGATCGCGGCCGGGAACCTGTTGTGGATCTGTACCGGCGTCCTCGCGGCGAGCGGCCCGGTCGCCGGGACGAGCGGGTCGGTGATCAGCCGCGCGTTCTACGGTGTCGTGGGCAACAAGGTGGTGCTGGTGGTGACCGGCTGGCTGATTGCCGCCGCCTATCTCGCGCTGAACTGGTCGGCCGCCTCCGTCGCCGGGATCGGCCTGGCGGGCCGGTTCGGCCTGCCGGACAACTCGGCCGTCGACGCGACGGTCATCTGCCTGATCGCCGGTGGCACACTGCTCATCGCGATCTTCGGACACGCGACGATCGTCCGTCTCTACACCGCCCTGAGCGTGCTGCTGACCGTGGTGTTCGTCGTCGTCACGGGGTACGTGCTCGCCCACACCGACTGGTCCTACGCACCGGCCGAGCCGCTCAGGGGCGGCGCGCTCGCCGTGGCTCTGGCCACCGGCTTCACCCTCATCGCCTCCACGCCGCTCTCGTACAGCAACAGCCCCGACCTCGCCCGCTATCTGCCGCGCGACAGCAGCTCGTTCGCGGTCGCCGGGTGGACGGCGCTGGGCGCGTACCTGCCGAGCACTCTCTTCACCATGGTCGGCGCGCTGGCCGCGACCACCCTCGACATGAGCGAGCCGGAGGCGGCACTGGAGAGCATCCTGCCGGGCTGGTTCATCCCCGTCTTCGTCATCGCGGTCGTCGTCAACACCATGACGAACAACGGCATGACGGCCTACAGCGCCAGCCTCTCCATCCAGTCGGTCGGCGTCCGCCTCGCCCGCATCCCCGCGGTTCTGATCATCGGGGTGCTCGGCACGGTCATGACGCTGTACGCGATCCTCGTCTTCGACTTCCTGACCAGCGTCCAGACCATGCTCCAACTGGTCGTTGTGGTGACCGGGCCGGCCATGGCGGTGGCCGTGTGCGACCTGCTCCTGCGGCGCAACCGCTACAGCGGGGCGGACCTCCTCGAACAGCGGCGCGGCGGCCCGTTCTGGTACCGCCGCGGTGTGCACTGGGCCGGATTCCTCGCCATCGTGACCGGCGGCCTCGTCTCCGCGCTCTGGGTGAACACCAGTTTCTGGGTCGGCCCGATCGCCGCGGCGCTGGGCGATGTCGACCTGGCGATCCCGTCCGGGATGATCACTGCCGCCGCCGTCTACCTGGCGGCGGCCCGCGCCCTCGGAACCGTCCCACGCGGCTGACCGACGCCGGGTCCGCACTCCGGACCCGGCCGCCCCGTCCGCGCCCCGTCCGCGCTCCGGACCCGGCAGGACACCGCATCCGCCCCCTCCGCAAGACCCGAAGGAAACCCTGTGCACGCCGACCTCATCGTGCTCGCCCAGCACATCGAACACCTGGCCGGGGAGGCCGCCGACACCTCCGCCGACGCGATCGCGATCACCGACGGCCGGATCGTCGCCGTCGGCACCGCGGCGGAACTCGACGCGTTCCGCGGCCCCGGGACGCTCGTCCACGACTTCCCGGGCGCCACCGTCCTGCCGGGACTCACCGACGTCCACGCCCACCCCGTGTGGGGGTCGATCTCCATCGGCAGCGGGGTGGACCTCTCCGGCGCCGCCACCCTGGAGGAGGTGTTCGCCCGCCTGGCCAGGGCGGTGGGCTCCGGGCCGGCCGACGAGTGGATCAGCGGTTACGACCTCGATGTGAACGTGTTCGACGGTGAACCGGCGGGCTCCGTGTTCGAGGAGCGCTTTCCCGGACGGCCGATCTCGCTGATGACCTCCGACGCGCACGCGCTCGTCGTCAGCCCCCGGGCGGTGGAGCTCGCCGGGCTGACCGGCCGGGAGACGTTCGGCGACGCGTCCTGCGTGGTGGCCGGACCGGACGGCCGCCCCACCGGCTACGTGGTCGAGCTCCAGGCGATGGACCTGGTCTTCGCCCACTACCCCGAGGTTCCGGTGGAGACGGCCGCCGGTTACGTGCGCGAGCAGCTCGAACAGCTCGCGCGCGGCGGGCTGACCGGGCTGCACGCGCTCGACTTCTCCGACCCCTCCGAGGCGGTGTACCGGTACCTGGAGGAGCACGGGGAGCTGCCGCTGCGCATCCGGTGCTCGCCGCTGGTCCCGGCCGACTCGCCTCCCGAGGTCTGGCGGGAGATCGCCGGTCTCCAGGGCCTGCGCGGGCGGCGCTGGCACGTCGAGGGCGCCAAGTTCATGCTCGACGGCACCGCCGACAACGGCACGGCCTGGTTCGAGCAGCCCGACATCCACGGCGAGAACCGCGAGCCGCTGTGGCGCGACACCCAGGCGTACCGGACGGCGGTGCGCTTCTTCGCCGGGCGCGGCATCCCCACCGCCACCCACGCGATCGGCGACCGGGCCGTCCGCTTCGCCCTAGACGTCATCGAGGAGGCGGGCCCGGCCGCCCGCGGCCCGCACCGCATCGAGCACCTGGAGTCCATCCCGGACGACCTGCTGGACCGGTTCGCCGAGCTCGACGTCGTGGCGAGCCTCCAGCCCGTGCACGGCACCCGGCACACCCGCGCGGACGGCTCCGACAACTGGTCCCGGCGCATCGGCCCCGAGCGCGCGGCCCACGGCTGGCGCACCCGCGACCTGCTGGACCACGGCGCCGTCGTCGCACTCGGCTCCGACTGGCCCATCGGCCCCGGCGATCCGCGGATCGGCCTGGCCGACTGCCAGCTGCGCCGCCCGGTCGAGGAGTCCGGCGCCGCACCCGTCCAGCCCGGACAGGCCGTCACCGCGCGCGAGGCGTACGCCGCGATGACCACCGCCGCCGCGTACGCCGCCGGGGCCGGGGCCGAACTGGGGCGGATCGCCCCCGGCTGCCTCGCCGACCTCACCGTCTTCGCGGCCGACCCGCTCCGCCTCGCCCCCGAGGCACAGCCCGGCAACACCGTACTCGCGACGGTCGTCGGCGGTGCCGTACAGCTCCACCCGCACCACGCGAAAGGACAGTCGTGACCACGACGCCGATTCCCCGCCCCGCACACCGCCGTCACGTCGAGGCCACCGGCGCCGACCCGCGCGCCCGCGGCACCGCCCGCGGCGAGCGGCTGCGCGATGCGCTGCCCGCCGCGATCGACACGTACGACCGGCTCTTCGCGCTCGGCGGGATCTCCCCCGCCCGGGTGCGCGAGGACGCCGAACGCGCCCTCGACGACATCGGCCGGTTCCGTCCGGGCGCCCGTGCCGAGATCGAGGGCATCGCCCATGGCTCCGGCATCGACACCTGGCGCATCGGCGCCCTCAACGCGCGCACCGAGATCCTGGCGCGCAGCGCGACCGTGCCGCCCGGCGAGTGCACCACGCTGGTGCGCCGGACCACCGGGGCCGGCGGTCCGGCGCCGCGCACCTTCGGCGTCCAGACCTGGGACTGGCACGTGGAGCTGAGCGGTGCCTGGCACACCCAGGAGATCCGCGGCGGCCGGCACGACGTCGTCGGTCTCACCGAGGACGGCATCCTCGGCAAGATCGGGATCAACAGTGCCGGTCTCGCCCTGCACTTCAACATCCTCGGGCACGTCCGCGACGGCGTGGGCGGCGTCCCCGTGCACGTGCTCGCGGCGATCGTGCTCGAAGAGGCGGGCAGTGTCGCCGAGGCCGTCGAGCTGGTGCGCTCCGCTCCGCTGGCGTCGTCCGGTTCGTTCGCGCTGTTCGACGGGGTGGACGCGGTGCTGCTCGACCTGAGCCCGGTCGGCGTGTTCCCGGTCCCGGCCGAGAACGGCACGCTCGTGCGTACCAACCACTTCCTGACCCCGGAACCCGCCGCAAACGAGAAGACCTGGCTCTACCAGCCGGACTCGGGCGAGCGCCACGACTTCGTCCGCGATCGTCTCGGCCGGGGGCGGGGGCCTGCCACGCCCGAGGAGCTCGCCGGGCTGCTGGTGACGGGCGACGGCGAGCCCGCGGTGACCTGTCTGCCGGACCTGGACAAGCCGCTCGGGCAGCGCTGGGCCAGTCTGGCGACGGTCGCCCTGGACCCGGCGACGCGTACCGCCCGGATCCTCGACGGCACACCGGCGGACATCGGCTCGCGCGACTGGCGCGTGCTCACCGCCGCCTGACCGGGTCCGCGCCCGCCCGTGGCCCGGCGGGCCTGCCCGGGCGGGCGCCGCTCGGGGCGCCGCTCAACCGGTGCCCGCGTACGAGGCGGTCTTGCTGACCCACTGGGAGAGCGTGATCTGCCGGGCCGTGGCCCGCTCCGCGCCACGCCGCTGCACCGGGCCGTCGCTCCCGCCCGGCCCGGCCGCGGCGCCCGCGCGGCGCTCGCGGCCCTGGCCGTGGGCGAGGGCCTCGCACAGCAGGGTCAAATGGGCCGGAACCGCCGCGGGGCGGACGTGCTCCGCACGGCAGGCGGCGCAGGCCGCCAGGTGGGCGCCCACGGCACGCGCCTCGTCGGGAGCGAGGGTCTCGGGCGCGTTCGCGGCCAGCTGTTCACGGATCGTGCGGCATTCCTCGGCAACGGGCTTCCCGCCGGACATCTCGGTCGGGCTGTGGGCTCCGGTCATGGCGAAACCTCCGTTCATGGCCCCACCCTCCCTCCACGAGGGCCCCCGGCACATCGTCCGCACACAGTGATTCGCGACTACCACGGCTGCGGTATCCGGTGCGCCGGAGTACTGCCGCCGCCGGGCGCGGGCGCCGTGCCACCGCTCAGGCGGGCACTTCCGGGCCGCTCGGGCTCACCAGCCCGCACTGGTAGGCGGCGACCACGAGCTGGGCGCGGTCCCGGGCCGCCAGCTTGGTCATCGCCCGGTTGACGTGCGTCTTGGCGGTCAGCGGACTGACGAACAGGCGGTCGGCGATCTCCTCGTTGGACAGGCCCAGCGCGGCGAGCGCCGTGACATCGCGCTCCCTCGGCGTCAGACAGGCCAGCCGCTCGTGCACGGCCACCGGGCAGGGGTCCGGCTGGGCCAGGAAACGTGCGATCAGGGCCCGGGTCGCGGTCGGCGACAGCAGGGCCTCGCCGCCCGCGACCGTACGCACGGCGTCCAGCAGTTCCTCCGGCCGGGCGCCCTTGCCGAGGAAGCCGCTCGCACCGGCCCGCAGCGCCTCGGCGACGTGCTCGTCGTCCTCGAAGGTGGTCAGGACGAGCACCTTGACCCCGGCGGCCCCGTCCGCTCCGTCCACCCCGTCCGCCTCGGTGATGAGCCGGGTGGCCTCCAGGCCGTCCATCTCCGGCATGCGGATGTCCATCAGGACCACGTCCGGCTGCTCGGCAGCGGCCAGCTCGACCGCCTCGCGCCCGTCGGAAGCCTCGCCCACGGTCTCCATGTCCTCCGTGGCGTCGAACAGCATCCTGAAGGTGCCCCGCAGCAGGGCCTGGTCATCGGCAAGCAGTACGCGAATCGTCATGCCCGTCCCTTTGATCCCGTGCCGGTCCGGGGCGGGATCGGCCGGGGCGCAGCGGCAGTTCGGCCGTCACCGTGAATCCGCCCTCGGGGCGTGGTCCCGCGTGCAGCCGGCCGCCGATGGCGGCGGCCCGTTCACGCATGCCGATCAGTCCGTGACCGGCGCCCGGATGCGGACGGCGCGGTCCGGCGGACCCGTCGTCCTCGACGGTGATCGTAAGGCGTTCGCGTCGGTAGTGCAGGGACAGCCGGGCGTGGTCTGCCCCGGCGTGCTTGCGGACATTGGTCAGGGATTCCTGGACGATGCGGAACGCGGCGAGGTCGACGGCCGGGTCCAGTGGTCCGGCGTCGCCGCGCCGGGTGTGGCTGACGGACAGCCCGGCGCGTTCGAAGGAGGCGAGCAGGGCGGGCACCTGGGCCAGGCCCGGCATGGGGGCGCGGGGGGCCACCGGGTCGTCGGACTGCCGGAGCAGGCCCACGGTCACCCGTAGTTCGTCCAGGGCGGAGCGGCTGGTGTCACGGATGTCCTCCAGTGCCGTGAGGATCTGTTCCGGCCGTTGGTCCACCAGGTGGACGGCGACGCCCGCCTGGGCGTTGATGAGAGCGATGTGGTGGGCGACGATGTCGTGCAGCTCGCGTGCGATCCGGACCCGTTCGGCGGCCACGCGCTGCTGCGCCTCCTGCTCACGGGTGCGCTCCGCGTGCTCCGCCCGTTCCTCGACGGCCATCACGTAGGCGCGGCGCGAGCGGACGCCCTCGCCCACGGCGACCGGCAGGGCGGTCCAGGCCAGCATCGCGAGGGTGTCGGGTTCCAGCCACGAGCCGGTGGTGCTCGTCGTGGCGGCGACCAGAACGGCAGCCGATACGGCGGCCGCGGTCCAGGCGGTGCGCCGGTCGGTGCGCACCGCCACGGTGTACACGGAGACCAGGACCGGGCTCGACACCAGTGGGCTGTCGCGGACGCCGAGCAGCTGGAAGATCACGCCGCAGCCGGTGGTGACGGCCAGTACGCCGAGCGGGTGGCGGCGCCGCCACATCAGCGCGGCGCAGCCGATCGCCGCCACGAGCACGGTGGGCCAGCCGACCTGGAACGTGCGCCGGTGCGGGTCGACCGAGGCCGCCACGACGGACAGCACGAACAGCACCACCGCGCGTGCCGCGTCCGCCGCGAGCAGCCGGGCCGGTCCGCCCGGCCGCCACACATTGATCATGGCCATTCCCCCACGGTAGGGGCGGGGAACGAATCGGGCATCGGCAGCGCCGTACGTCCCCGGCACAGGCCGGGCGGGGTGCCCTCGTCCGGCCCGCGCACCGCGTCGATGAGCCCCGCGCGAACAGAAAGCCCTTTCGGGTTGCTGTGACCTTCGACACATTGAATGTTTCGCACTGTGCGCACTCACGTCCTACACGTGTCATGGCCATGACTTGCAGGTGACGGCCGGTGCACACCCGTGCGAGGAAGTCCGCATTGCCGCGCCTCGGGGTCTTTGCGGTTCACACCCGCTTAACGCGCGTAGACACCGAGGGTCGGGCGGACCAACACGACCTGTTGACCCCGCTGAGTCCGCACCAGTTAACTACCGCAGATCACGCCCAACGGACCCTTGAATCGGGGGACTTCATGTCGACGCCGTTATCCGGCGCGCCCGCTCTGCCCTCGGCGCCGGACCTGGTCATCGCGGTCAACCCGCTCCACCGGCCCTCCCCGCGGCTGACCGCCGCGGCGGCCCGGGCGGGCGCACTCGGTGTGCTGGAGCTGCCCACGGGGGACGCACGCGGGGCCGAGGAGTTACTGGCCCGTACGGACCGCTGGACCCGGGCACCGTTCGGCGTACGGATCCGCCCCGGCTGCTTACTGCCGGGCGACGGCACCGCGGACTCGCTCCCCGAGGGTGCGGCCACCGTCCTGCTGGCCGATTCCGCCCGCCGCCCCGCAGACTTTCCCGGCCGCCGGGTCCTGGTGGAGGTCACCTCCCTGGCCGAGGCCCGCACGGCGGCCCTCGACGGGGCGCACGGTCTGGTGGCGCGCGGCCACGAGAGCGGCGGCCGCGTCGGACAGCTGAGTACGTTCATCCTCCTCCAGCAGATCCTGGCCGACGAGGCGCTGGACCTCCCCGTGTGGGCCTGCGGGGGCATCGGCCCGTACAGCGCGGCGGCGGCCGTCGCGGGCGGCGCCGCCGGAGTGGTGCTCGACACCCAGCTGGCCCTGTTCGACGAGGCCCAGCTGCCCGCCGGGACCGCGGAGGCCCTGCGCGGGCTCGACGGCTCCGAGACCGTCGTCCATCACGGCCACCGGGTGCTGCGCCGCCGGGGCCCCAAAGCGCCCCCGCTGCCCGAGGACGCCGCGGAGTTCGCCGCCCGGATCGGCTCGGACGACCTGCGCGACCAGTTCCTGCCGGCCGGGCAGGACGTCTACCTGGCCGGATCGTTCGCCCGACGGTACGCCAAGGTCTCCCGGGCCCTGCGCGCGGTCCGCGACGCGGTGGCCGGGGCGCTGGCCGACGGTACCCCGGGCGAAGCGCTGGCGGCCGGCTCGCCCGGTGCCCGGACGCTCGGCACCGCCCTGCCCGTCGCCCAGGGGCCGATGACCCGGGTCAGCGACCGGCCCGCGTTCGCCGCGGCCGTCGCCGCCGAGGGCGGGCTGCCGTTCCTGGCGCTGGCGCTGGCCGGGCCCGAGCGCACCCGCGCCATGCTGGAGGAGACCGGGGCCCTGCTCGGGGACCGCGCCTGGGGCGTCGGCATCCTGGGCTTCGCGGACGACGCGGTCAAGGACGCCCAGCTGGAAGTGGTCCGCGAACTGCGGCCCTCGCACGCGATCATCGCGGGCGGCAGACCCGCGCAGGCCGCCGCCCTGGAGGCCGAGGGCATCACCACCTTCCTGCACGTGCCCTCGCCGGGACTGCTGCGGCAGTTCCTGGCCGCCGGGGCGCGCCGGTTCGTCTTCGAGGGTTCGGAGTGCGGCGGCCACGTGGGCCCGCGCGGCAGCTTCCCGCTGTGGCAGGCGCAGACCGAGGTGCTGCTGGACTTCCTGGCCGAGTCCGGCGGCCGGGGCGCGGACGAGCTGACCGTGCTCCTCGCCGGCGGCATCCACGACGAGCGGTCGGCGGCGATGGCGGCGGCCCTGGCCGCCCCACTGACCCGGGCCGGGGTGGGCTTCGGCGTGCTGATGGGCACGGCGTACCTGTTCACCGAGGAGGCCGTGGCCGCCGGGGCGATCCAGCCGCTGTACCAGCGCCAGGTGATCGCCGCGGACCGCACCGACCTGCTGGAGACCGCCCCGGGGCACGCCACCCGCTGCGCGCACTCCGCGATCACCCGCGACTTCGCGGCCCTCAAGGACGGGCTGCGCGAGCGCGGGGTGCCCGACCGGGAGGCGTGGGAGCAGCTGGAGCGCTTCAACGTCGGACGGCTGCGGCTGGCGTCCAAGGGCATCGAGCGGGTCGGCGACGAGCTGCTGACGGTGGGCGAGGACCGCCAGGCGCACGAGGGCATGTTCATGGCCGGCGAGGTGGTGGTGCTGCGGGACGGCCCGACCGGGGTGGCGGCACTGCACGCCTCGGTGACCGAGGGCGCGGCCCGCCTGCTGCGGGAGCGCTCCCCCGGTCCGGACGCGCCCGCCGGGGAGCCAGCGCCGCTGCGCATCGCGGTGATCGGGATGGCCGGGATGTTCCCGGGCGCCGCCGACCTGTCCGAGTTCTGGGCCAACGTGCTGTCCGGGAAGGACTGCGTGACGGAGGTTCCGGCGGAGCGCTGGGATCCGGAGCTGTACTACGCGCCGGACGGCGACGGCGAGCGCACCCCCTCGCGCTGGGGCGGATTCCTGCCCGAGATCCCCTTCGACCCGCTGGTGTACGGCATCCCGCCGGCCTCGCTCGCCAGCATCGAACCGGTGCAGCTGCTGGCGCTCGAAGCGGCCCGCCGGACACTGGTGGACGCCGGGTACGACGCGCCGGGCACCGACCACCGGCGCACCTCGGTGATCTTCGGGGCGGAGGCGGGCAGCGACCTGTCCAACGCGACGACGCTGCGCACGGTGCTGCCCGCGTACACCGGGAGCGTCCCGGCGGGTCTGGACGAGCAGCTGCCGCGGCTGACCGAGGACTCCTTCCCGGGGATGCTGGCCAATGTCATCGCGGGCCGCATCGCCAACCGGCTCGACCTGGGCGGCGCCAACTACACGGTGGACGCGGCCTGCGCCTCCTCGCTGACCGCGGTGGACGCGGCCTGCAAGGAGCTGGTGACCGGCACGAGTGACCTGGTGCTGTGCGGCGGTGCCGATCTGCACAACGGCATCAACGACTACCTGCTGTTCTCCTCGGTGCACGCGCTCTCCCCCTCCGGCCGCTCGGCCACCTTCGACAGCGGTGCCGACGGCATCGCGCTCGGCGAGGGCGTGGGATGCGTCGCGCTGAAGCGGCTCGCCGACGCGGAGCGCGACGGGGACCGGATCTACGCCGTCATCGACGGGGTGGGCAGCGCGAGCGACGGCCGTGCGCTGGGGCTGACCGCGCCCCGTCCCGAAGGTCAGCGCGCGGCGCTGGAGCGGGCGTACGCAGGTGCGGGCGTCTCCCCCGCCGAGGTCGGTCTGATCGAGGCGCACGGCACCGGCACGGTCGTCGGTGACCGTACCGAACTTGCCACGCTCACCGAGGTGTTCACCGAGTCCGGGGCACCCGCCGGAAGCTGTGCGATCGGTTCGGTGAAGTCGCAGATCGGGCACACCAAGTGCGCGGCGGGCATGGCCGGTCTGATCAAGACGGCCCTCGCCCTCCACCACGGGATCAGGCCGCCGACGCTGCACGTCCGCGAACCCAACGCGGCCTGGGACGGGGCGTCGAGCCCGTTCGTCTTCCACACCGAGGCCCGTCCGTGGCCGGTGGAGCCGGACCGGCGGATCGCCGGGGTCAGCGCCTTCGGCTTCGGCGGCACCAACTTCCATGTGGTGATGCGCGCCCACGAGCAGGCCCCGGCACCCCACGCCCTGGAACGCTGGCCCGCCGAGCTGTTCGTGTTCCGCGGCGACGACCAGGCCGCCGCCCGCGCCGTACGACGGCTGCTCGATCTGCTGGAGCGGGGCGGGGCCTGGCGGCTGCGGGACTACGCCCGGCACGCCGCGCTCCGCGCCGACCGGGCCGCGCTGAACGGGGAGCCCGTCCGGTACGCGGTGGTGGCCGAGTCGCTCGACGCCCTGCCCGGCCTGCTGGAGCGGGCAGCGGCCGGTGAACACGCCCCCGATGACGGGATCTTCGCGGCGGAGCGGGAGCGGGAGGGTCTGTACGGGGCCGCCCAGGCGGCTCCCGCCGAGGCGCTGGCGTTCCTCTTCCCGGGGCAGGGCAGCCAGCGGCCGGGCATGCTGGCGGACCTCTTCGTCGCCTTCCCCGAGTTGCACCGCTACCTCCACCTCGGCGCCCGGTGGGCCGAGGCGCTGCACCCGCCCACCGCCTTCGACGCGGACACGAAGGCCGGGCAGCTGGCCCGGATCACCGACACGGAGTTGGCGCAGCCGGCGCTGGGCATCGTGGAGCTGGCCGCGGCCGAACTGCTCGGCGAGCTGGGAGTACGGCCCGCGATGGCGGCGGGGCACAGCTACGGCGAGCTGGCCGCGCTGGGCGCCGCCGGGGTGTTCGCGCCCGAGGACCTGCTGGCGGCGAGCGCCGCCCGCGCCGCGGCGATCCTGGGCGCGGTCGACGGCGGCGACCCGGGTGCGATGGCCGCCGTGAACGCCTCCGCGGAGCGGATCGAGGAGGTGCTGCGGCTGACCGGCCACCACGGCGACGTCGTCACCGCCAACCACAACTCACCGCGGCAGACCGTCATCTCGGGCCCGGCCGGGGCGGTGGACGCGGCCTCGGCCGCGCTGCGGGACGCCGGGTGCTCGGTCACCGCGCTCCAGGTGGCCTGCGCCTTCCACAGTCCGCTGCTGTCGGGCGCCGGCGAGGCCTTCGCCGGGCAGCTGGCCCGGTTCGCGGTGCGTCCGCCCGCCTTCGACGTATGGGCGAACCGGACCGCCGCGCGCTACCCGGCCGAAGCCGAGGAGATCCGCGCGTCGCTGGCGGCGCAGATCGAGGCGCCGGTGCGGTTCGCCGAGCAGATCGAGGCGATGTACGCGGCGGGCGCCCGGGTCTTCGCCGAGGTCGGCCCCGGCCGCATGATGTCGCGGCTGGTGGACGCGATCCTCGAGGACCGCCCGCACCGCACCGTCCCGCTGGCCGCCGACCGCCGCGGCGGGCTGCGCGGTCTGCTCGACGCCCTGGCCCGGCTCGCGGCCCTCGGCGTCGACGTGCGCCTCGCCCGGCTCGTCCAGGGCCGCGACACCGTCGATCCCGAGACCGCCGCCGCGCCGCGTGCGGCGGGCTGGACGGTCGACGGTCATCTGCTGCGCCGCGCCGACGGCACCATCCCGCCGGGCGCCCTCCATCCCCCCACCCAGATATCGGAGTCGGTCGTGCCGGAGCATCCCCACCCCAGCGGTTCCCTGTCCGGCCCCGATGCCCTGATCGCGGAGTTCCTCCGCAGCAGCCGCGACATGGTGGCCGCCCAGCGCGATGTGCTGCTGCGTTATCTGGGCGGCCCCGAGGGCGGCTACCCGGCGGCTGGTTCGGTGCCGGGTACGCCGGTGTACGCCCCGGCCGTGGCGTACGAGCCTCCCGCGCAGCCCGTGCCCGCGCTGCCGGCCGCCCCCGCTCCCGCCCCCGCGGCCTCAGCTGCGTCCGGACCCGCCACCGACCGGGAGAGCGTGCTCGGCGCCGTCCTCGACGTCGTCGCCGACCGCACCGGCTATCCGGTCGACATGATCGAGCCCGAGCTCGACCTGGAGGCCGACCTGAGCGTCGACTCCATCAAGCGCGCCGAGATCGCGGGCGAGCTGGCCGGACGGCTCGGCCTGCCCACCAACACGCCCGACGGGCTCGACCGCCTCAGCGCGGCCCGCACCGCGGCCGCCCTCACCGATCTCCTGGTCGAGGCCCTCGGCACCGGTGCCCCGGAGCCGGAGACCGCCGCTCCGGAACCCGTACCGGCTCCCCCGGTGGCCGTCTTCGAGGGGGCCGAACCGGAGATCGTGGCCCCCGTCCGGCTGGAGTTCACCGAGGCACAGCTGCCCGAGGTGACCGCCGCGCTGCCGGCCGGTACCCGGGTGCTGCTGCTCGGCGGCGGTGCGTGGGCCGGTGCGGTGGCCGACCGGCTGCGGGCCGCGGGCGCCGATCCGGTCATCGCCGAGGACGTGCCCGACGACCTCCCCGGCACCGTGATCCACCTGGGCGCCCTGGACGCCGAGCTCCCGCCGCTGCCCGAGGCCCTGCCGCTGTTCCAGAAGCTGCTGGCGGCAAGCCCGGCCCGGCTGGTCTCGGTGGAACGGCGCACCGTGGGCGCGGTCAGCGGGCTGCGCGGCTTCTTCCGTACGGTCGCCCGGGAGTATCCCGGGTGCGCCGCGACCCTGCTGGAGGTGGCGGAGGAAGCCGGTCCCGGGGACATCGCCGGGGCCCTGCTCACCGAGGCCGCCGCCACCGACCGGGAGCCGGTCGTGCTCACCGACGGGGCCGTCCGGCGGGCGCTGCGGCTGACCCCGACCGGGCTGGGCGCGCTCGCCGGGACCGGTGCGGGCCCGGCCGGGGACGGGGCGGCGGAGGCGGAGGCCGTCGGACTGGACCGGGACGCCGTGGTGCTGCTGGTCGGCGGGGCGCGCGGCATCACCGCCCGCTTCGCCCGGACGCTGGCCGCCACCAGCCGTTGCCGCCTGGTCCTGATGGGCCGTACACCGGTGCCCACCGGGGCCGAGGACCCGGCGACGGCGGGGGCGCGGGGCCGTGACGCGCTGCGCCGCGCCCTGCTGGCGACGGGGCTGACGCAGCCCGCCGAGATCGAGCGGAGGCTGAACTCCCTGCTGTCGGCCCGCGAGGTGCGCGAGACCCTGCGGGAGCTGCGGGAGCTGGGCAGCGAGGCCCGCTACCACTGCGTGGACGTGCTGGACACCGAGGCCGTCAGCACCACGGTGAAGGAGGTGCACCGGGAGTACGGCCGCCTGGACGGGGTCGTGTACGCGGCCGGGGTCATCGAGGACAAGCTGATCGCGGAGAAGACGGCCGCCTCCTTCGACCGGGTGTTCTCCACCAAGGTCGACGGGGCCGGGGCGGTGCTGGACGCGGTGGACTCGCTGCCCTCCGGGCCGCGTTTCGCGGTGCTCTTCGGCAGCATCGCGGCGGCCCTGGGCAACCGCGGCCAGTGCGACTACGCCACCGCCAACGACGCCCTGGAGGAGCTGGGCCGCCGCTGGACCCGGCCCGGACGGCGCGGGCTGACCGTGCACTGGGGGCCCTGGGCGGCGGCGGAGACCGGCGGCGGCATGGTGACCCCCGAGCTGATGCGCTCGTACGCGGCCCGGGGCATCAAGCTGATCGACCCCGAGGAGGGCCCGCTGAGCCTGCTGCGGGAACTGGCCTGGGGGCCGTCGGACACGCACGCCGCGGTCTACACCGCCTCGGGCTGGTGACCGGGGTGGCCGCACAGACCCCGGTCGCCGTCGTCGGCATGGACGTCTTCCTGCCGGGTGCCGCCGACCTGGACACGTACTGGCACAACATCGTCGGCGGGGTGGACGCCATCACCCAGGTGCCGGACGACCGCTGGGACGCCGGTTTCTACGCTCCGGGCGCCACCGACGGGGAGCGGCGCAGCGACCGGATCTACTGCCGGCGCGGCGGATTCGTGGACCGCTCGGCCGAGTTCGACGTGGCCCGGTTCGGGATCATGCCGTCGTCGGTGGCGGGGACCGAGCCGGACCAGCTGATCGCGCTGGAGGTGGCGCACGGTTCGCTCCAGGACGCGGGGGGCGCCGCCGTGCTGCCGTCCGCCCGGGAGCGGGCCGGGATCGTGCTGGGCCGGGGCGGCTATCTGACGCCCGGTCTGGTCCGGCTGGACCAGCGGGTACGGACCGCGCACCAGTTGGTGCGGACGCTGGGCGAGCTGGCCCCGCAGCTCGGCGAGGACCAGTTGGAACGGGTGCGTGCGGCGTTCACCGAGCAGCTCGGGCCCGAGCGGCCGGAGTCCGCGATCGGGCTGGTGCCGAACCTGGTGGCCTCCCGGGTCGCCAACCGGCTCGACCTGCGCGGGCCCGCGTACACGGTCGACGCGGCGTGCGCGTCCTCGCTGATCGCGGTCGACCACGCGGTGCGCGAACTGGCCTCGGGGCGCTGCGACCTGATGCTCGCGGGCGGGGTGCACCACTGCCACGACATCACCCTGTGGAGCGTCTTCAACCAGCTCGGGGCGCTCTCCCCGTCCGAGCGCATCCGTCCCTTCCATCGGGGCGCGGACGGGGTGCTCATCGGTGAGGGCACCGGGGTGGTCGTCCTGAAGCGGCTGGCCGACGCGGAACGGGACGGGGACCGGATCTATGCGGTGATCACCGGTACCGGGGTGGCCGGGGACGGCCGCTCCGCGAGCCTGCTCGCCCCGGACCCGGGCGGCCAGGTCCGTGCGGTGCGCCAGGCGTGGCAGGCCGCCGGGCTCGACCCCCGGGCCGCCGGGTCGATCGGTCTGCTGGAGGCGCACGGCACCGCGACACCCGCCGGGGACAAGGCCGAACTCACCACGCTCGCCGAGGTCTTCGGGCCGTCCGGACCGGACGGCCGGGCGGCCATCGGCTCGGTGAAGTCGATGATCGGGCACACCATGCCCGCCGCCGGGATCGCCGGGCTGATCAAGGCCGCGCTGGCCGTGCACCACGGGGTGCTCCCCCCGACGCTGCACTGCGAGGACCCCCATCCGGCGCTCGCGGACACCCGGTTCGCCCCGCTGGCCGAGGCGCGGCCCTGGCGGGACCCGGCGGACGGCGCGCCGCGCCGGGCGGGGGTGAACGCGTTCGGCTTCGGCGGCATCAACGCCCATGTGGTGCTGGAGCAGCCGGTCACGGCGACGTCCCGGGCGACGCCACGGGTGACGGTGAGCGAGCCGGAGCGGGTGCTGCGGCTGGCCGCGGACACGGTCGACGAGATGGCCCGGCTGCTGGCCGGCGACGACGCCTCCGTCCTGGCCGCGGGCCGGGACGAGCGGGCCCCGGGCGGTGGTCCGGTGCGGCTGGGCATCGTCGATCCGACCGGACGCCGGCTGAAGCTGGCACGCAAGGCCGTGGCCAAGGGCGTGCCGTGGCGGGGACGCAGCGACGTGTGGTTCACGCCGCGCCCGGTGCTGGGGGCGGGCGGCGGGCTGACCGCGTTCGTCTTTCCCGGCCTGGAGGCCGAGTTCACGCCACGTGTCGAGGAGTTGGCGACCCGCTTCGCACTGCCCTGGTCCCCGGGTTCCGACGCCCGGGTCGGTGATGTGGGGCGGCACGGCGCCGCCGTCTTCCAGCTCGGCCGGCTGCTGGACACCGCGCTGCGCCGGGTGGGCGTGGTCCCGGACGCCGTCGCCGGGCACAGTGTGGGCGAGTGGACGGCGATGGCGTGCGGCGGCATCCACGCGGCCGGTGAGGTCGACGCCTTCCTCTCCTCGTTCGACCCGGACGCGCTGCGGGTGCCGGGGGTCGCCTTCGGGGTGCTGGGCATGCCCGCCGAGCAGGTCCTCCAGGAGCTCGGGGACCGCGAGGACGTCGTGCTCTCGCACGACAACGCGCCGCGCCAGTCGATGGTCTGCGGCCCCGAGGAGGCGGTGGCGGGGCTGGTGCACCGTTTCCGTGCCCGGGGGATCATCTGCCAGGTGCTGCCGTTCCGTTCCGGCTTCCACACCCCGCTGCTCGCGCCGTACCTGGGGCCGATCCGGGAGGCCGCCGAGCGGTACTCGCTGCATCCGCAGACCACCCCGGTCTGGTCCGCGACGACCGCCGCGCCCTTCCCCGCCGAGGCGGCGGCGGTGCGTGAGCTGTTCGTACGCCATCTGCTGGAGCCCGTCCGCTTCCGGGAGACGGTCCTCGCGCTGCACTCGGCCGGATTCCGGGCCTTCGTGCAGCTCGGGGCGGGCCAGCTCGGCTCGCTCATCGACGACACCCTCGCCGGGCAGGACCGGCTGGTCGTCTCCGCGCACTCCCCGGCGCACGACAGCCTGGCTCAGCTGCGCCGGGTGGTGACCGCGCTGTGGACGGAGGGGGCCGCCCCCGATGCCGCGCCGCTGCTCACCCCCGGCACGGCCGAGCCCGGGGCCCGGGGGGCACGGCGCACGGCGCGCGCCGCCCGCCCGGGGGTGCGCCTGGACCTCGGCGGGGCGCTGGTGTCCCTGCCCGCGCGGGAGCACGGGCTGCTGGCCCGGACGTCCGGCGTCTCCAACGGCACCGCGCTCCCGGTCCCCGGTGCGGCGCACGATCCGCTGAGCGCCGAACTGTCCGCACTGCTCGACGACACCGCGTCGGTGGCCAGGGAGCTCATCGGCGCCCGCGGCCTCGCCCGCCGTGCCCCGGCCGCCCGGCCGGAACGAGGGGGGCCTAAACGCGCCCGCCGCCCGGCCCCCGTGGCGGAGCAGGAGCAGGTGCTGCGGGTGGACGTGGCCACGATGCCCTATCTGCTGGACCACTGCTTCTTCCGGCAGCGCCCGGGCTGGCCGGACGAGGGGGACCGCTG
The DNA here is from genome assembly GCF_042262625.1 of Streptomyces sp. NPDC056347. Classification (NCBI taxonomy): domain Bacteria; kingdom Bacillati; phylum Actinomycetota; class Actinomycetes; order Kitasatosporales; family Streptomycetaceae; genus Streptomyces; species Streptomyces sp. NPDC056347. The sequence continues at coordinate 23,181 of NZ_JBHJQP010000012.1, forward strand.
GCCCGTGGTTCCCGCCACCACGGTGGTCACCCACCTCATGGAGTTCGCCGAGCGGTCCCGCCCCGGGACGCGCGCCGTCGCGGTGCACGACGTGCGGCTGCTGAAGTGGATCGCCGCGATCCCCTCGGTCCGGGTGCCGGTGGAGGTGCGGGACGTGGCGCCGGACCGGGTGGAGGTCACTCTGAGCGGCTACTCACGGGCGGTCGTCGAGCTGGCGCCGCGCTACCCCGGCGCCCCGGCGGCGTGGCCCGCCGACCCGGCGGCCGAGCGCAGGCCCGAGCTGCGTGCGGAGCAGCTGTACACGGACCGGTGGATGTTCCACGGCCCCCGCTTCCAGGGGGTCGGTGAACTGACGGCCGAGGCCGACCGCTACGTACGAGGAGTGCTGACGGCCCCCGAGGCGCCCGGCGCGCTGCTGGACAACGTGGGCCAGCTGCTCGGCTACTGGATCATGTCGAAGCTCGACGAACGCACCACCGTCTTCCCCGTGGCCATGGAACGCATCCGCTTCTTCGGCCCGCACCCCGCCCCGGGGACCCGGCTGACCTGTGCGATCCGTATCACGGAGGTGACCGGTTCGACGCTCACCGCCGACATGCAGCTCAGTCATGAGGGCCGGGTGTGGGCCGAGTTCACCGGCTGGCAGGACCGGCGCTTCGACAACGACGCGACGATGCGCGCGGTCGACCGCTTCCCCGGCCGCAACACGCTCTCCGAGCGGCGCCCCGGCGGCTGGCTGGCGGTCCGGGAGCGCTGGCCCGACCTCGCCACCCGCGAACTGGTGATGCGCAACATGCTGGGCGGCGCGGAGCGCGAGGTGTACGAGGGTCTGAAGCCCATGGTCCGCCGCCGCTGGCTGCTCGGCCGGATCGCCGCGAAGGACGCGGTGCGCACGTTGCTGTGGCAGGAGGGCCGGGGCGAGGTCTACCCGGCGGAGGTGGCCGTGCACAACGCCCCGTCCGGGCAGCCGCTGGTGCGCGGGGTACACGGGTGCGAGCTGGGCGAGGGGCTGGTCGTCTCGCTCGCGCACTGCCGGGAGACCGGGGTGGCCATCGCCCGCCGGGGTCCCTGCGGGATCGACATCGAGGAGATCGCCGACCGCTCGCGCGACACGATGAAGGCCTCCTGCGACCCGGCGGAACTGGCCCTGCTCGACGGGCTGGTGGAGGCGGGCGAGGAAAGCGCGGCGGTCTGGTTCACCCGGTTCTGGGCCGCCAAGGAGGCGGTCTCCAAGCGACTCGGAACCGGGCTGCGGGGCCGCCCCGCCGACTTCCGGGTGGTGTCCGCGGCCCCCGAGCGGCTGAGCGTGGTGACCGGGGGCGTGACGTACGAGGTGAACAGCACCGCCATGACCGGCGGGGCACGGGAGCAGGACGGGCGGCGGTTCGTCGTCGCCTGGACGACGGACGACAGAGCGACAGGAGCCCAGGATGACCACTGAAGCGACCGAGGCGATCGGGCGGAGCGCCGCGACGGCCACCGCCCCGGAGGACGGACTGCGGGCGAGAACCCTCGACGACATCGCGGGCATGCTCCGCGAACTGCTGGCCGAGGAGGGGCTGGACGACGTCGAGATCGACCGGGGGACCCGGTTCCACGACGATCTCGAACTGGAGAGCATCGACCTGGTCACACTCGCCGGTTCGCTGCGCGAGCACTACGGCGAGAGGGTCAACGTTGCCCTGTTCATCGCCGACCTGGAACTCGACGAGATCATCGCCCTGACGGTGGGTCAGCTCGTCGACTTCGTGACGGACTCGCTGCGGTCCGCGTCATGAGCCGGGGCGCCCTCCCCGCCGGGTGAGGCGCCTCTTCCCCCGTGCCCGTCCGGCAGCCCCATGACCGGCGTCTCCCGTGTCACCACCGATGAAAGGGCCCGACCCCCCATGCCCAAGATCCGTACCGGCGAGATCATCACCCACGTACAGCAGTTACCGGCCACCGCCGTGCCGGCGCACGGCGGTGAGCCGCAGGTCGTCGTCTTCGTCCACGGGCTGCTCACCGACAGCCTCGCCAGCTACTACTTCACGCTCGGCCCCGCCTTCGCCGCCGCCGGGCACGATGTCGTCATGTACGACCTGCGCGGCCACGGGCGCAGCGACCGGCCGCGCACCGGATACCGCCTGGAGGCGTTCGTCGACGATCTGGCGGCGCTGCTGGACGGGCTGGGCATCACCGACCGGGTGCATCTGGTCGGCAACTCCTTCGGCGGGACGGTCGCCGCCGGGTTCGCCGCCTGGTACCCGGACCGGGTGGCCACGATCACCATGATCGAGTCCGAGCCGCCGGTCGCCGTGTGGAACGAGCACATGAAGGCGGGGCTCGCGGACGCCAAGGAGCACCTGGTCCTGGAGGAGTCGATCAGCTGGATCGCCGCCCACCACGGCGCGCACACCGCCCGGCTCTCGCGGAACGCGGGCCGCATCCTGCGGACGACGACGCTCGCCGAGGACGTGCCGCTGAGCCGGACCATCGACGACGACCTGTCCGCGCTGGCCTGCCCGTTGCTCGCCGTCTTCGGTGACGAGTCGGGGCTCAGCGCCCAGGTGCCGGACCTGGAGGAGCGGGTGGCGGGCTGCCGCACGGTGGTCCTGCCGGAGCAGGGGCACTCGGTGCTGGTCGAACAGCCCGCCGTCACCCGTGACCTCGTCCTGGGGTGGATCGCCGAGCACAGCCCGGCGGGAGCGTTGCGGTGACGCGTGTCCTGCTGGTCGTACCGCCGCTGGTCGGTCACACCAACCCGCTGGTCGGGGTGGCCGACGAGCTGGCCGGGCGCGGGCACCACGTCGCCTGGTGCGGAAACGCCGAGCAGCTGGGGCGGCTCGTGGGCGAAGGCGCGCGGATCTACGACTGCCCGATGCCGGTCGACGGGCAGATGGTCCGGCCGCCGGGGCTGACGGGCCCGGCCGCGTTCCGGTTCCTGTGGGAGAACTTCCTCGTCCCGCTGGCCGATGCGATGGCCCCCGGCGTGGAGGCCGCCGTCGACGACTTCGCGCCCGACCTGGTCCTCACCGACCAGCACACGCTGGCCGGTGCGCTCGTCGCGGAGCGGCGGGGCATCGCGTACGTCAGCTCGGCCAGCACCTCGGCCGAACTCGTCGATCCGCTCGCCGCGTTCCCGAAGATCGGTGCGTGGCTGCGGGAGCTGCTGGACGGGCTGCGGCGCCGCATCGGGAACCCCGGCGCCGAGGGCGATCCGCGGTTCTCCCCGTACGGGGTGGTGGCCTTCACGGGGCGCGAGCTGCTCGGTGACGCGCCGCTGCCGCACGACCGGGTCCGGCTGGTGGGCCCGGTCATCTCCCCGCGCCCGGGCGACGGCGGCTTCCCGTGGGAGGAGCTGGACGAGGACCGGGCGCTGGTACTGGTCTCGCTGGGCACCGCCAACACCGACGCGGGAGGCCGCTTCCTGCGGGAGGCGGTCACCGCCCTGGACGCGCTCCGCGACCGGGTCCAGGGTGTGATCAGCGACCCGGGCGGCCTGCTGGAGGACGTACCGGACGGCATTCTCGTACGGGGGTACGTGCCGCAGCTCGACCTGCTGGCGCGGGCGTCCGCGGTGGTGTCGCACGGCGGGCACAACACCGTCTGCGAATCGCTGTGGCACGGTCTGCCGCTGGTCCTGGCACCGATCCGGGACGACCAGCCGATCGTCACCGAACAGGTGGTGGCGGCGGGCGCCGGGGTGCGGGTGCGCTTCGGGCGGGTCGACGCGGCCCGGCTGCGGACGGCGCTGGAGACCGTCCTCGACGACACCGGCGGGCACCGGACCGCGGCCCGCGCCATCGGCCGGTCCCTGCGGTCGGCGGGCGGCCGGCGGGCGGCGGCCGATCTCGTGGAGAGCGCCGCGGCCGGCCAGGGCTGAGACATATCCCTCGCGCCGGGGCGGGGGCATCCGGCCCACCGGCCGAACACTCCCGCCCCGTTTTCCCGATGCTTTTCCTTCGTTTTCCCTCGGAACCTGCCCGGCGGAAAGGCCGGTATTTCATTTCCCGTTTCCGTGGGTCCCACGATCCCGCATGCCTTTTTCAGGATTTCACGACGCGGGAATTAAGGTCGGCGGATTCAGCCGGTAATACCGTTGAGCAGGGCGAGATATCCGTCGCGGTGCCCGGCGGTGTTCGGGTGGTAGGACTCGTCCAGCTTGCTCCACTCCAGGCTCGTGACCCACTCGGAGCCCTTCGAGCAGATGGTGTGGGGATCGAACGAGGACCGCGGGTCGAGATAGGTGAACCCGGCGCCGGAGGCGGCCGCCGACTCCACCCCGGCCAGCGTGTCGGCCGCCGAGTTGAGCGCCGTGCGCTCCTTGTCGCTCAGCCCGAGGATGCCGCAGGTGCCGCCGATGGTGTAGAGGCGCGGGTAGCCCACGACGACGACCCGGGCCTGGGGGGCGCGGGCCCGGATCGCGGCGTAGACCTGCTGGAGCCTGCCCGGAAGATAGCCGGTCGCGGCGGCCTTGGCGGCCTCCACGCCCGCGACGCAGTCCTTGTCGTCGATGGTCAGGATGCAGTTCTTCAGCACGTCGACGAAGCCCACGTCGTTGCCGCCGACCTGGACGGTCACCAGGGTCGTGTCCGCGGTCACCTGGGGCACCTGGTTGGCCAGCAGCTCCGTGGTGGTGTCACCGGAGCAGGACGCCTCGACGAAGGCGTAGCCGGTGTGCTGCGCCGCCCACAGCCGGCTGTACGCCAGCGGCCCGCGGCGGCAGGCGTCGCCGGAGTTGTCGTACGTCCGCGTGCCGACACCCACCGCGTAGGAATCACCGAGCGCCACATACTTTCCGCCCGCCGCATGCGCCGGGGCGGCCGATATCGCACCGACCAATAAGGCCGACACCATACCGAGAATGATCTTCATGGATCTCATGGGACCCTCTCCGGTCGAGAAAATTTCCGACCCCCATGAAATACCATTGATGAATGCGACGGGAATACCCGTTCATCGGAAAAATCGAGAACTCCCGATGACGCCCGCCCCAACGGACGACTCCCCCGTCCGGGACGGAACGGGCATGCGCCGCCGCGGGCGCGGGGGTGTCCGACGCGCCCCGGGCCGGGCCCCCTATGCTGCGCTCAGCATGGATACGCCAGGGGGGGCTGGACGGATGACGGCCGAGTCGCACGAGTCGCTGGAGTCACTGCCGGGGTGGGGGTCGGCCCTCGATTCGGTCGTGGTGTACGCACGGGGTGCCGTCTGCCGTCGCCTGGCCCGGGGCAGCGTGCCGCCCGGCGGCCGGGTACGGGTGACCGGCCTGCCCCGCTCGCTGGACCCCGGCTCGCTGCGGGTCCGGGTCCTGGGGGACTCCGGGAGGCGGGTCACCGGAGCCCGGGTGGAGGTCGCGGCCGAACCGCCCGGCGCGGGGGCGCCCGACGGACTGCGGGACGAGGTCGAGCGGCTGACCGAGGCGTGCGCGGCGGTGCGCGGGCGCCGGGACCGGCAGCTGGGGCTGATCGAGGAGATCGGCGCGCTCCGCCCCGTACCGCCCGCCCGCAGGCGCGAGGACCCGCACCGCCGTACCGCGGCCGACGCCTGGCTGGCCCTGGCCGACTTCGTCGACGAGAGGCTGACGGGTCTGCACGCCCGCCTGGCCGAGCTGGAGGAGGCGGTGCGCGAGGCGGAGCACCGGCTCGCCCTGGCCGCCGACCGCCTCGCCCGCGCCTCCACCGACGCGCCCTCGCCGCATGTGGACACCACGGTCTGCGCGGTCCTGACGCTCGACGGCGCCGGGGGCCCGGACGCCGAGGTGGAGCTGGAGTACGGGGTGCCGGGTGCCGTCTGGGTTCCGACGTACCGGCTGAGCCACCGTCAGGACGACGACAGCGGCCGCCTGCTGCTGCGCGCCTCGGTCGCCCAGCGGACCGGCGAGGACTGGACCGGCGTACGCCTCGCCCTGGCCACGGCCGATCCCGGGCGCCGCACCGACCTGCCGAGGCTCCGCTCGGTCCGGATCGGACGCGGTCAACCCACCCCCGCGCCCTCCGGCTGGCGCGAGCCACCGGCGGGACTGCGCGACCTGTTCGCCGGGTACGACGCGGCGGGACCCGCCCCGGCCCCGGCGGGCATCCCCTTGGCCGTGGGCGCCGCGCCCGGTGCCGCACCGCCGCCCCCGCCGCCCCCGCCTCCTCCGCCGACCGGGGTTCCGGTGGCCGGCGGGTACGGGGCCGCCCCGGCGGCGTTCCACGGCATGCCTCCGGCGCCCGGCGGTCCCGTCCCCGCACCCGCGGCGCCCGGCCGGGCCGTACCGCCGCCCCCGTCTCCGTCGCCGGCACCCGTGACGGGGCCGCCGCGGCCGGGTGACGCCGAGCTCGACTACGCGGGGCTCGTCCTGTGCGGCCCCGACGAGCAGGGCGGCCGGCGGGGCAGGCTCTTTCCCGGCGCGTCCTTCGACCCGGTGGCGGGTGAGTACCGCCGCCGCGCCGAGGCCGTGGCCGCCCTCCCGCTGCCCGGCCACGCGGTGCGGCCCCGCGAGTCGGCGGGCTCCTTCGACCACCGCTTCGACGCCGCCGCCCGCGTCGACGTACCGTCCGACGGCACCTGGCACACCGTCACCGTCGGGGAGATCCCGGTCGGTCTGCGGACCGAGTACCTCTGCGCGCCGTCCGTCGAACAGACCGTGTACGCCACCCTGATCCTGTCCAACGCCACCGACCAGGCACTGCTGGCGGGGCCGGTTGAGGTCACCGTCGACGGCGACTTCCTGCTGACCGCCGCACTGCCCACGCTCGCCCCGGGCGGGGTACGCCGGATGGGGCTCGGCCCGGCCGAGGCCGTCCGCGTCACCCGCCGTACGCGGCTGCGCGAGTCGACCGCGGGCCTGCGCAGCACCACCACGGTCCTCGACCACGAGGTCCACGTGGAGCTGGCCAACCGGCTGGCGCGGCCGGTCACCGTGGAGGTCCGCGAGCGGGTTCCGGTCACCTCCGATCCGGACGTCCGGATCGAGGAGAAGGCCGACTGGACCGCGCCCGAGGCCGGCGCGGGGTCCGAACCGCACGTGCCGGGCACCCGCGTGTGGCGGCTGGACCTGCCCGCGGGCGCCACCGCCGCCCTCGACGGCGGCTACGAGATCCGCATCCCGGCCGGCAAGGAGCTGACCGGCGGCAACCGCAGGAGCTGAGCACATCATGCCCACGGCCCCGAAGCCGATCGCCCTTCCCGTCACCGCCGTCACCTGCCTGGAGGACCGCGCCCATGTGGAGCGGACCGCCGTGCTGGACCTGACGGCCGGGGTCCAGCGGCTGCGTCTGGGTCCGGTCGGCGCGGCGGCCGTCGACCGGACGCTGCACGCCGAGCTGGTCTCCGGTCACCCCGCGACCGTGCTCGACGCACGGATCGTCCGCACCTGGACGCCGCGCGGGCCGCAGCCGCCCGCCGAAGACGACTCCGCTCTGCGCCACCGCCTCCACGCCCTCGAAACGGAGCTGCGGGAAGAGGAACGGCGGCGCGACCGGCTCCGCGCCCGCCTCGGACTCCTCGGCCGCCTCGCCGCCGACCTGCTGCGGGAGATCGGCGAGGGAGCCGGTTCCGGGGAGAGTGAACCCTCCCGCTGGACCCGCGAGCTGGACCGCGCCGACGAACAGCGCGACATGTACGCGGAACAGCTCCGGGCCGCCGAGGCCAGGCTGGCGGCCCTCGCCACCGAACTCACCGGGACCCGGCAGGCCATGGCGCTCGCCGAGCGGGAACCCGCCGAGCTGGTCGGCCACGTCGAGCTGACCGTGGCGGCCGAGGCGGCCGGGCCGGTCACGCTGCGCCTGAGCCATCTCACCCCGTGCGCGCTGTGGCGGCCCGCCTACCGGGCCGTGCTCGACGGGGACGTACTGACGCTGGAGACCGACGCGATGGTCTGGCAGCACACCGGCGAGGACTGGTCGGACGTACGTCTGACCCTGTCGACGGCCCGCTCCTCCCTGGCCACCGAACCGCCCCGGCCGGCCGAGGACCGGCTCACCCTGACGGACCGTTCCCCGGCCGAGCGCCGCACCGTCGACGTGGAGCTGCGCGAGGAGGAGATCACCAGCCTCGGCCCGGCCCCGGTGCTCGGTCTGCCCGGGGTCGACGACGGCGGCGAGACGCGCGTCCTGCGAGCCCCCGCACCGGTCTCGGTGCCGGGCGACGGCCGCGCCCACCGGGTGCCGCTCTCCTCGTTCAGTACGGCCGCGTCCACCGAGTACTCCTGTGCGCCGGAGCTTTCGCCGCTGGTCACCCGGGTGGCACGGTTCGACAACCGGTCCGGTCACGCCCTGCTCGCCGGGCCGGTGGACCTGGTCCGCGGCAGCGGGTTCGCCGGGCGCGGCACGCTGGAGTTCACCGCCCCCGGCGCCCCGGTGGAGCTGGCCTTCGGCAGCTGCGACGACTTCCGGGTGGTCCGCCGCACCGAGGAGTCCCGTGACACCACCGGCCTCACCCAGCGCACCGTGATCACTCGCACCGTGCGGCTTCACCTGTCCCGGTTTTCGGCTCCCGGTGACCGGGCCGAGCGGACCGTGGTGGTCCGCGAACGCGTCCCGGTCTCCGAGGTCTCGGCGGTGGAGATCCGGCTGCGCGAGGCCGCCTGCTCCCCCGCCCCCGACGCGGTCGACACCGAGGGCATCGTCCACTGGGCCGTGCCGCTGCCGCCCGGCGGCCGGCGCACCGTCACCCTGGTCCACGAACTGACGGCGAGTGCCAAGGTCACCGGCCTCTGAGCCCGCCGGTGTCACGCGGCCCGTCCGTGTGCGGGGCCGTCGGGCGCCCGCCGGTGATCACGGGGCAGCCCTTAGGGTCTGCCGGGTGACGAAACTCGGCTTGACCGGCAAGGCGCTTCCCGGGCCGCCCACGGCTTCCGGGCGGGCGTGGCTGTTCGACGCGGCGCTGTGGACGGTGCTGGCCGGGGCGGGGGCGTGGGAGTTCCGGTCCGCGCTGGAGCCCTCGGCGGTGCGGGACCTGGTGGTGCCCTTCCTCGTGCTGGCGGCGGCCGTTCCGGGCAGTCGCCGGTGGCCGGGCGCCGCCGTGTTCGCGGTGAACGGGCTGTGCGCGCTCGGCCTGACCGACGAGTCGGACCCGGCCAACGCCTACGCCGTGGCGCTGGGGGCGATGACGTATCTGCTGGGTGCCCGGGTGCGGGCGGGGCGCGCCGCGCTGGTCGTGCTCGCTTCGTGCCTGTTCGTGGACCTCGCGGTGTGCGTGGTGCTCGGGCAGGGGGCGATCCGGTGGTTCTACGCGGTCACCATGCTGCCGGTCGCCCTGCTGGTGCCGTGGCTCGTCGGCCGCTACCAGCAGGCGCGACGGGCCCTGGTGTCGGACGGGTGGCGGCTGGCACGGAGCCTGGAGGAGGAGCAGCGCTTCGTCGCCGAACGGGCCCGGCTGCGGGAGCGGACACGTATCGCGGCCGACATGCACGACTCCCTCGGGCACGTGCTGAGCCTGATCGCGCTGCGGGCGGGCGCGCTGGAACTGTCACCGGAGCTGAGCGGCCGGGACCGTGACGACGTGGCGGAGCTGCGCAGGACCGTGTCGGAGGCCGTCGACCATCTGCGCGAGACGGTGACGGTGCTGCGGGACGGACCGGACGCGGACCTTGAGGGTTCCTCCGTCGAGTCCGTCGAGGAGCTCCTGGACCGGGCGAGGGCCTCCGGTGTCGCGGCGGAGCTGGTCCGGGAGGGCGACAGCCCCTCCCTGTCCCCGCTCGTCGGGCACGCCGTGTACCGCGTGGTGCAGGAGTCCCTGACGAACGCGACGAAGCACGCCCCCGGCAGCGCCGTGCGCGTCCGGATCGCCCACGCGGACGGCCGCACCGAGGTCGGCGTGACCAACTCGGCCCCTTCGGCTGTTCCGTCGCCCGGACGGACGCCGGGCAACCGCGGTCTCGCCGGGCTGCGGGAACGGGTGGGGGCACTCGGCGGGGTGCTGCACGCCGGGCCGTTCGAGCGGGGGTTCCGGGTCACCGCCGTGATGCCGGACCGGGTGGGCGCCGCGCCTCTGGGCGGTGCGGTGCCGGCCGCACCCGGCGACGGGGCGGAGTCGGCGCGCCGGATGCGGTACGCGCGGCGCGAGGTCAGGCTGCGGTTCGCGGTGGCCTTCGTCGCCCCGGCCGCGCTCGCCGTGACGGTCCTGCCGTCCGCCGGGTACCTCGCCTACCAGCTGGCGACGTGCATCCTGCGTCCGGCGGACTACGCCGCCATCCAGGTGGGCCAGGAACGGGCGGAGTTCGCCCGTCTCCTGCCGCCGCGCGGCTACCGCTATCCGTCGGACGCCGCCCGGGCCGTGCCCCGCCCGGACGGCAGTGTGTGCACGTTCTACCGGTCGAACGGCAACCTTCTCGACCAGGTCGACCTGTACCGGCTGTGTTTCTCGGACGGCCGGCTGATCGCCAAGGACGTCATACCGGGCGATCCGGTATGACGTCCCGGGGCGCGGGTCAGGCGTCCCGACGCCGGAGCACGCAGGCACCGGCCGCGTGGGCGGCGGCCGCCCACGCCAGCAGGACCAGGAGGCCCGTCGAGGCCGAGTAGGGGGCCTTGCCGTCACCGAGCATGAAGTAGCCGCCCGCGGTCTGCGGCAGGTAGTCGTTGACGGCCAGCAGCACCGGGCCGCCCAGCCCGACCAGCATGCCCGGCAGCGCGGTGATCAGGAAGAACAGGACGGCCACCGCCCCCGCCGCGGTCCGCAGCGCGAACGACACCCCCACCGTCAACACCCCGGTCAGCGCGCAGTAGACGGCCATGGCGAGGATCTGGGAGACCACCTTGGACGTCTCGAACTCGGCGTGCCCCCGGAAGGGTCCCCAGGCCAGGGCGACGCCCAGCACACCGAACACCGTTCCGGCGGTGAAGCCCACCACCGCGCTCAGCAGCGCCTTGGCCACCTGCACCCGCCACCTGACCGGCACCCACAGAAGCGAGGTACGCACGCTGCTGGTCGCGTATTCGCTGGTCACCACGGTCACCGCCAGGACGACCAGGGCGAACTGGGTGAGGATGACCGAGGACACCGGGGCGTTGCCCACCGGCTGGAGCGGTTTGTCGTTGATCCGGGCGATCGACCCGTAGTAGAAGGTGAAGACCGCCGTCACGACCAGGCCCACCACCAGGCAGACGTAGGGCGTACGGATGGACCACAGCTTGGTCCACTCCGCGGCGAACGCACCGGCGAAGCCGCCGCCGGCCCGGTCCGTGTCCCGGCTCCGCCGCTGTGCCCCGCCCGTGGCGGCCGGTACCGCGCTCATGCTCCCGCCTCCCGCGTCCGCGCGGTCTCCGCTTCCCCGGAAACCGTGCCGCCCGTCCCGTACTCCACGCTCCGCGCGGTCAGTTCCATGTAGACCTGTTCCAACGAAGCGGACTCGGTGCGCAGTTCGTGCAGACGCACACCGAGACGGTGCGCCAGGTCACCGACCTCCCCGGCGCTGCGGCCCTTCACGACGAGCCCGTCACCGGCCGATGGCTCCACGTCCCCGTTCCCCTTCCGCAGATGGCCGGCCAGCAGGCGCAGTCCCTCCGGGTCGGGCGTACGGACCCGTACCGACGCCAGGGAACTTCCGGCCAGCAGCTCGGCCATCGAGGTGTCGGCCAGCAGCCTGCCCCGGCCGATGATCACCAACTGGTCGGCGGTCAGCTGCATCTCGCTCATCAGATGGCTGGACAGGAAGACCGTCCGGCCCTCCGCCGCCAGGGACCGCACCAGCTCACGCACCCAGCGGACACCGTCGGGGTCGAGGCCGTTGACCGGTTCGTCGAGGATGAGCACCCCCGGGTCGCCGAGCAGCGCGCCCGCCACCCCCAGCCGCTGGTACATGCCGAGGGAGAACGCCCCGGCCCGCCGTCGCGCCACCTTTGCCAGGCCGACGGTCTCCAGCACCTCGTCGACCCGACGCGTCGGAATGCCGTTGCTGCGGGCCTGCGCCACCAGGTGGGCGCGTGCGGACCGGCCCGGGTGCAGTGCCTTGGCGTCCAGCAGGGCACCGACCTCGCGGACCGGATGGCGAAAGGAGGAGTACGGCCTCCCGCCGATGAGCGCCTCGCCCCCGGACGGGCGGTCCAGGCCCAGGATCATGCGCATGGTGGTCGACTTCCCGGCACCGTTGGGCCCCAGGAATCCGGTCACCCGGCCCTCCCCGATGTCCAGGGTCAGGCCGTCCACGGCGACGGTTTCGCCGTAACGCTTGGTCAGGCCTCGCAGGCTTATCACTCGTTGTCCCTCCGGCTCGCTCGAACTGTTCCCACGCTAGGAAGCGGCCGGACCGGGCACATCGGCCGTTCGCCGGGGGCACCCCCTACTTTCGTCGGGGCGGTGTCACGTCTCCGTTCGAAACGGCCGGTACGACCGGTTCGCCGGGGAGTGCCGGTACTAGGGTCGCCCCGTGCGAGAGACGCGAGAGATACCAGAGATGCCCGAGCCCCCTCGGGACCGGCCGCCGGTGCGCATCCTGCTCGCCGACGACGAGGCGATGATCCGCTCGGGAGTGCGCGCGATCCTGGCGCGGCACCCGGGGACGGAGGTGGTCGCGGAGGCCGCCGACGGCCGGGCGGCCGTGGAGCTGGCCCGCCTGCACCGGCCCGATGTGGCCCTGCTGGACATCCAGATGCCCCGGCTGGACGGACTGGACGCCGCGGTGCAGATGTACCGCGACCGCCCCGGCGCTGCGGTGATCATGCTGACCACGTTCGGCGAGGAGAAGTTCATCGTCCGCGCCCTGCACGAAGGGGCCAGCGGGTTCCTGCTGAAGGCCGACGACCCCCGCGAACTGCTCAACGGGGTACAGGCGGTGGCCGCCGGCGGCGCCTACCTCTCACCGCGGGTGGCGGCCCGGGTGATCAGCGCGCTGCGGACCGGCCGGACGGCGCACGAGACGCCGGCGCGGCATGCGGTGGGACGGCTGACGAAGCGGGAGCTCGACGTACTGGCCCTTCTCGGGGCAGGGCTGTCCAACGCCGAGATCGGGGCGGAGCTGTTCCTGGTGGAGGCCACGGTCAAGGCGCATGTGAGCGCGATCCTCGGCAAGCTGGGGGTACGCAACCGGGTGGAAGCGGCGATCGCCGCGCACGAGGCGGGCGTGGTCCGCCGTGCCTGAGAGCTCCCGCCGGGGCGGACGGCGCCGCCTGGCACGCCCGCGCCGGCCGCTGCCCGGTCGCCTTCTAGGCTCGTCCCCATGACGACCGACACCGACGGCCCGCTCTTCGAATCCCTCCGGGCGGACGCCCTCACCGGACCGGACCAGCTCCGCGAGCTCTACCCGGAGCCGAATCCGAACGCGCTCCGCAAGGAGACCGACCATCTGACCGAGGCGGCCCGGGCGCTGATCGGCTGTTCCTCGCTGGTGTTCATCGGCAGCGCGGACGGCGAGGGCCGGGCCGACGTGACGCCGCGCGGCGGTCCGGCCGGGTTCGTGTCCGTACTGGACGAACGGACCCTGGTGATCCCCGACGCGACCGGCAACAAGCGGCTCGACACCATGCACAACGTGCTGCGGACCGGACGCGTCGGACTGCTCTTCCTCATTCCCGGCCGCCCGACCACGCTGCGTGTCAACGGCCGCGCCTGCGTCTCGGCGCGCCCGGAGCTGCTCGCCCGGCTCACTCCCGTCGGAAAGCCGCCGGTCACCGCGATCGTGGTGCAGGCCGAGCAGGTGTACCCGCACTGCCCGAAGTCGCTGATGCGCGCAGGCGCCTGGCAGCCGGAGCGGTGGGTGCCCGCCGACGCCCAGCCGACCAGCGCCGAGGTGACGCTGGCTCAGCTGAATCTGCCGGACCTGACCGTCGACCAGGTCGAGGAGGCCGAACGGGAGTCGCTGCGCCTGCGTTACGAGTGAATCCGGGCCGGTCCCCCTCGACGACCGGGCCCTTCACGGCTTGAGGTTCTCCGCACCGTCCGCAGCGGCTGCGGGGTCCTCGGGGCTGTCCCGACGCGTCAGGCGGACGCCACGCGCAGCACCAGCGCGGCGGCCGCTATCAGCGTGAGGACGATCACCGGTGCCACGGCGTAGTCCTTGACGCGCAGGTGAGTGATCACGGCTCCGGCGAAGTAGAGCACCAGCCCCGCCGCGGCGGCGATCCCGAGCGGCGCGACCACCAGGCCCGCGAGCAGGCCGAGCGCGCCCGCGGTCTTCGCGGTGGCCAGCCAGGGCATCCAGGAATCCGGCACGCGCACCTTCGTCATATTGCCCACGACCTGCGGATTGCGGGTGAACGTGAGGAATGCGGAGGCGGCGGAGGCAAGCGCGAGCAGCGCGGCGACGATGACGTACCCGACGAACATGATGGAGAGTCCCCAATGATCAATGACCGATAACCGTTGAAGAGTATCAATGATTTATCCAGGTCCACAATGGAGTCACTGTTACGGTGGCGCCATGGCAGCTGCGCACCCGGACGAACGACTCGGTTTTCTCCTCTCCCTCCGCGGAGAGCTCACCGGGGCACGCATTCGCGCCGCCCTGGGCGTCGTCGGGCTGCACCCGCGCAATGCGATGACCCTGATGCATCTGGCCCCCGGGGCCACGAGCCAGCGGGAACTGGCCACCACGATGGCGGTCGACCCCAGTCAACTCGTGGCCATACTCAACGAGTTGGAGTCCTCGGGGCTGTGCGAGCGCCGACGGGACCCCGCCGACCGGCGACGCCACATCGTGGAGATCACGCCGGCCGGTCAAGAGGCCCTCGAACGTATGGACGAGGCGGTGAAAGAGGCCGAGCGCGAACTCTTCGGCAACCTCACCGAGGCCGAGCGGACGCTGCTGCGGAATCTGCTCGACCGTGTCGTGGTGGACCCGACCACCCATGAGTGCGGCGAGTAACCGCGCGCACCGGCCCGACCGGACGTCGCGGTTGAACCGGTGCCGCGTTCGGCGCTGACATCGGCGCTGATCCCGGTGCCGGCATGACGAGCAGAGCGGCGGACGTGCGCCGCCGCCCGGGTCAGCCCGCCTTCGGCGGTTCCTGGGTGTCGAAGGCGAAGAGCGTGTTCGTGGCCGCGGCCACGACCACCACCCGCCCCACGGCCGTCACACGCGGGCTCGCGCCCAGCTCGCCCGTCAGGCCGTCGGCCTGCGGATCCGAGGTCCACAGGGCCGTGCCGTCCTTCGGGGACAGCGCGACCACCCGGCCGGTGGCCGAGCTGAAGTACAGCGCGTCGATTCCCGCGGCGGGGCCCGACGCCCCCTCCACGCCGGTCTGCCGCGACCATTTCGTCCGGCCGGTCGCGGGGTCGATCGCCGTGACGAGGCCGGTCTGCCGGCTCACGTAGAGGGTGCCGTCCACCATCCCGGGCGTCCCCGGGTAGGGCTCGGCCAGCCGGGAGTACGTGACCTTCCCCGACTCCGGGTCGACCCGCACCACCCCGTCGTACCCGGCCAGAGCCGTCCCCTCCCGGTATTCCTGGAGGAGTACGAGATCGCCGTGCGCGACGCCCATCGGCACGGCCGGGCCGTCGACCGTGACCGCCTTGCCCAACGTCCCCGTGGCCCGGTCGAGCGCGTACAGGGTGGAGTGGCGTACCTCCACGGCGTCCACCTCGTCATCCGGCGCGCACATCGCGAAGAGCCGCGGCCCCGCCGGGACGGGGGCGCACTGCGCGTTCGCGGGGAACGGCGCCGTCCAGGCGACCTTGCCGCTGTGCGCGTCCCGGGCCTCGAAGCGGGAGTTCGCGGCGTCGACCGTCACGACGGTGGAACCGATCACCAGGGCGTCCTGACTCCGGCCCATGACGGCCTGCGACTGGGCGCCGGACGGCACGGACCACAGCTCCCGGCCACTGTCCGCGTCGACGGCCACCACCTCGATGGGAGGGCCCTGCGGGGCGTCCTGGGAGGCGATGCGGTAGCCGAGCACCGTGTCGTCGGTCGCGCCCACCAGGTGCACGCCCTGGGTGGGGACGCCCGGGCTCTTCACCGTCCACTTCTGCGAGCCGTTCAGGACGTTGATACGGGTCGCGACCACGCCGCCGCCCCCGCAGAACACCGCTTCGCCGTGCGCGACGCAGCGCAGCTCGTCGGGGATGTCCTCGCGGCCGCCCGGTACGACGGTGTGCCACGGCTCGAAGCCGTCCGGGAGGGCGACGGCGGGCGGCGTGACGCCGTCGCCCTTGCCGTCGCCGTCTCCTCCGCGGTCGCCCAGCGTCAGCGCGGCGGCTCCCCCGCCGATCGCCGCGACCGCGACCGCGGCCGCGAGCACGGGACGCCAGCGGCGACGCCGGCGGACACCGGCTGCGGTGTCGGTGCCCCCGGTGACGGGCCCGGCCGCAGCGGTGGCCGGGACGCCCGGTGCCCGGGTGGTCGGCGTCGGGAGGTGGTGCTGGGTGCTCACGTCACGGGTGTGGCTCGCGCCCGCCGCGCTCGCGACGGTGCCGCCGAGGTCGGCCGGCAGGTCCCGCAGCAGGACGAGGAGCTCGTCCGCCGAGGGGCGCCGCTCGGGCTCCTTCTCCAGACACCGCTCGACGACCGCGCGCAGCGCCGACGGCACGGCGTCCAGCGACGGCTCCTCGTGCAGAACCTGGTACGCCGTCATGTAGGGGCTGTCCGCGTCGAACGGGCCGCGGCCCGTCGCCGAGTAGACCAGCAGCGTGCCGAGCGAGAAGACGTCGGATCGCGGCCCCACACCGCGCGGCGCCTGCAGCTGCTCCGGGGACATGAACGGCGGCGTACCGATGATCCGCCCGGTCATCGTCAGCGTCTGCTGGTCCGTGGCGCGCGAGATGCCGAAGTCGATGACGCGCGGACCCTCGGGCGAGAGCACGACGTTCGAGGGCTTCAGGTCACGGTGCACGACCCCCACCCGGTGGATGTCGCGCAGCGCCTCCGCCAGCCCGATGGCCAGTCTTCTGAGCTCCGCCCCGTCCAGCGGGCCCTTCGTGGCGATGTGCTGGGTGAGCGTGTGCCCCTCGATGTAGGCCGTCGCCATCCACGGCCGCTCGGCCTCGGGGTCGGCGTCGACCACGGCCGCGGTGAACGCGCCGCTCACCCGCCTCGCCGCCGCGACCTCCTGGCGGAAGCGGATACGGAACTCGTCGTCCGCCGCGAACTGCTGGTGGATCAGCTTGATCGCGACGGGCCGCCCCGAACTCGTACGGGCGAGAAAGACCGTGCCCATGCCACCCGAGCCGAGCCTGGCCTCCAGCGGATAGCCGCCGACCTCGACCGGATCACCTCCGCGCAGCGACACTCTCCCCGACCTCCCGTCCCCCGTGCACCTCTGCCGCCACGGGCCTGCGTGTTTCTCCTGCACACAAACTAGCCGCAGGGCGGCACGGCGGAGCAATGCGGGTGGGTGACGGACGGGAATCGCGTTGATGGCGGGAAGGTCCGGCCGCGGATGCGCAGGACGGTCTCGTCGCCGTCCCGGTGCCGAGCGGCGGGTGGTCGGCGAAGTCCGTGCTCACGGCCGGGCCTCGGCGGAGGAAGCCGGAGAACGTCCGACGCTGTCTCGCCCCCTCCGCAGAACGGTCGCCGAGGTCACGAGCCCGCTCGTGCCGAGCAACGGCGGGCGTCGGGTCCTGCGGCGTCCGGCCTGCCGGCGCTGTCGCGAGGGCGGGCGGGGGGCGCGTCCCTCGGTGCGCAGGGCCGGCGGCGTTCCGGTACCCCGCCCGGAGGCTGCCGACGGGCGGCGCGGACGCTCATCCCTGCTCGCGGCTCAGCCAGTGGGCGATGTCGGCGACGACGGCAGGGTCGACATGCTGCGGGACTCCGTATTCGGCGGGGGTGGACGGTCCTGTGCCGGGGAAGAACAGGTGGTCGGCGGCTTCGTGGACACGGATATCGACTTCCGGCCGGCCGGCCAGGCCCGTCCGCCATCGC
The DNA here is from genome assembly GCF_042262625.1 of Streptomyces sp. NPDC056347. NCBI lineage: Bacteria > Bacillati > Actinomycetota > Actinomycetes > Kitasatosporales > Streptomycetaceae > Streptomyces > Streptomyces sp. NPDC056347. The sequence goes on from NZ_JBHJQP010000012.1 coordinate 40,942, forward strand.
ACGAGGTCGTCGGCGACGGTGACCTGGTAGTCGCGTCCTCCTTGGAGGATGAGCATCGGCTTGCGCAGTCCGGCCGCGATCGCGACCGGGTCGTAGTCACGCAGTTCGAGCCAGTAGGACGCGGACAGGCCGAACGGCAGATCCGCTGCGGGGGTCGAGGGCGTGAGCTCCGGGCTGTCGACCAGGGCGGCCTGCCGCCGGAAGGTCTCGACGACCGCGGGCGGGACCTGATCGGGGAGCATGGCGGCGAGGTAGCTGACGACTCGGACGGCGGCGTGGTGCATCGGCTGCGCGTCACCGGCCATGATCACCAGACCCGCCACCGCGGGTGCGGCGGCGACGACGGCGGGGGCGACCTTGCCGCCCATGCTGTGGCCGAGGACGAAGACCCGGCCGGGGTCCACCGACCGGTGGCTACGGAGCAGGCCGACCGCGTCGACGGCGTACGGCACGTATTCCTGCGTCATCGTCAGATCCGATGCCGCGGCCGCATCGCGGTGGGCGTATGCGGCCTTGTCGAAGCGCAGCACCGTCGTTCCGCGGCCGGCGAGCCCCCAGGCCAGGTCCTTGAGCGGTTTGTTCGGCCCGCTGGTCTCGTCACGGTCGAACGGCCCGCCGCCGGCGAGCAGCACCACGCCGGGGCCGGGAGCCTGCCCGTGAGGGACGCTCACCGTGCCCGACACCGCGAGTGGACCGGTGCCGACGGTGACCTCGTACTCGCTGAAGCGGCCGGGCTCGGCATAGGGCGGTGGCATCCACTCGGATTCCGAGCCGGTCATGGACTCTGTCGCAGCGCCGTCAGGCATCCCGTCACAACCCTTCTCATTGAGTGCGAACGGTAGCATGGCATGAGATCATTGCGGGATGGATGCTTTCGAACTCTTGGCCCACCCGGTGCGGTTGCGAGTGGTTCACGCGATGTGCGGCGGCAGGGAACTGACCACCGCCGAGCTGTGCGAGCGCATTCGGGACGTCTCGAAGGCCACGGTCTACCGGCACGTCGACCTGCTCGCAGCCAACGGGGTCCTGGAAGTCGCCCTGGAACGACGCGTGCGCGGCGCGGTCGAGCGCCGCTACCGGCTGCGCCGCGACCGTGCGGGGATCGATACGGGCACGATCGATGCGCTCTCGCCCGACGACCATCGCAGCGCGTTCGCCGCCGCCCTGGCGGTTCTGGCCGCCGAATTCACCGCGTATCTCGACCGCGACACGGCCGACCCGGTGGCCGACTCGGTCGGCTACCGGCAGCATGCCATCTGGCTCGGCCCCGGGGAGCTGCGCGGGATGATCGACGGGATGCGGGAGGCGATCGCCCCCCACCTTGCCAACGAGCCGTCACCCGACCGCACGCAGTACCTGATCAGCCCGATCCTCTTCCCCGTCGAAACGCCGCCGGCCGGGACCGGCGCCGGTGGCGCCACCGGGGGCCGCCGGAGCCCGGAACCCTGTAGCTGAGCGACAAAGGACGGCCCGACGGGACCGCGGGCTCAGGCACCACGTCCCGGACCCGCCGCGACACGGCAGCCCAAGGCGTGCGACTCCTCGCGGACGGGCCGGGACGGCGCCGCGTCCGTCTCGATCGTCCGGGCGCACACCAACCAGGCCGGTGAGCCGGGCGACCGGTAATGGTTCGGCCCGAGGTGCGAAGCACCTGTGTGACGTGGAGTGTCTCGTGTGGCGCCGTACGGCCGCTCCGGCCCCCCTGACCACTTCCGTACCGGCCGGATCGCGCCCTACCGCGCCCGCCGGCCCACCCGGACCCTGAAGCCCATGGGGGACACCGAGAACTCCGTGCCCGGCCCGGACCGCCCCGACGACGACCTGCAGGCCCTCCGTGAAGGCGCCACCGCACCGCCGCCGCCCGCACCGCCCCGCTGCCCGGACTGCGGGCTCCCGCAGGAGCGGTATCCCACCCTCTACGACGGCCACTGGGTGCTCCTCGAATCCGGCATCACCGTGCCCTCCCACCACCTGCCACCCCGTCGACGATGGCTCACCACCACCGACGGCACCGCGTGGAACACATGGGACGCCGAACCGACCCCCGGCGCCCGGTGCCGGGTCGCCCATCATCTCGTCTGCCCCTCCCCCACCACCGGCCCCTCCTGGCGCTGGCCCCTGGGCACGGCCTTGCGCGAGAAGAACGGCCACCGGGCGCAGCGCCTGTTCGACCTGCCCGAACTCCGCGACTTCCCGGACGCGTGCTGACGAAACGGCGCCCACCGGGTGGCGAGGCCGCAGCGGAACGGGCCCGGCGACCGTCTCCGACGCGGCCTCGGATCACCTGCGGGGCCGGGGCGGGGGCAGGATCAGAACAGGGCGATCGTGCCGTCCGACGAAGACGCCTCGCCCGGGGCCGCATCATCGGTCGTGAGCTCCATCCGCCGGCCCGCCCAGGGCCGTTCGACGATCGCCAGCGACTGACGGCAGGACACGAGCATGCCGTCCGCGTCACGACGCTGCGCGGGAGCGTCGTGACGCCACAGCTGCCCCTTCGTGGGGCGCCCGACAACCGGGGCGACAGCGACGTCGCGGCCACATCCTGGGCAGTCCATGCGGGGTAATCTCGTCATCCGCTCAGTGTGCCCACGCCCGATCGGCCGCACACGGCCGGCGCGGCTCCGGCTCGAAGCCGTCCGCCCTCCTCGTCAGGCGGGGCCGGGCGGCAGGTGAACGGTCATGATCAGATGGCAGGTTCCGGTCCCCGAGCCCCGGTAGGCGTGGGCGACGTCGCCGCCGAAAGCGACCGTCTGACCCGCCTCGACCGGGTACTCGGCGCCGTCGACCACGAGGACCATCCGCCCGGCGTTGACACTGACGGTTTCGGTCACGCCGGCCTGGTGGGGGTGGCTCGGACACTCCTCGCCGGGCTCCAGTGTCCAGCGCCAGACCTCGGTGGCCGCCGGCCCGCCCGTGGTCAGCATGAGCCGGGCCGCACTGCCGCGCTCCCCCTTCCACAAGGGCGTGACGGCATCGGCGCTCACCACCCGGACGCGTTCCTCCGAGCGGCATTCCATCAGGGCGGACACCGAGACGCCCAGGGTGTCGGCGAGCCGGACCAGAGTGGCGAAGTTCGGGTTGCCCTGGGCCTTCTCCAGCGCGACCAGGGCTCCCTTGCTGACCTTGGCGCGGCGGCCGAGTTCGTCCAGGGACAGCCCGGCGCGGGTGCGGGCCGCGCGGACGTTGTACGCGAGCGTTCGCAGCGCCGTCTCGGTCCCGGCCATCGCTTCCTCCCGGCAGGTGGGTCGTCGCACCGCACCGCGCGGTCGGTCGGTTGACAACCTTCGGTCGGTGCGTTGTACGGTTCAGTCGTTTCACTGATGCTAAGGGATGCACTCGTGATCGCTCTGCTGCTGGCCCTGGGCAGCTCCCTGGCCTACGGATGCGCCGACTTCCTCGGTGGCCTCGGCGCCCGCAGGGCTCACGTCCTGCGCACCGTGATGATCGCCGCACCGGCCTCCCTCGCCGTCGAACTGCTGCTGTGGCCCTTTCTCGGCGCCTCTTTCGCCCCTGCCACCCTCGGCTGGGGCGTGGCGTCCGGCATCGCTTCGGCCGGCGTTCTCGCGCTGCTCTACCGCACCCTCGCGATCGGCCCGATGAATGTCCTCTCGCCGCTCACCGCGCTGGTCTCGGCGATGCTGCCGGTCGGTGTCGGCCTGCTGCAGGGCGAGCGCCTGGGACCGGCGGGGCTGATCGGCCTGCCACTGGCGCTGGCAGCGGTGGTGCTGGTGAGCGCGGGACACGGATCCGGCGGCGCCCGGCCGTCGCGTACCGCGCTACTGCTCGCCTTCGGCGCCGGGGCCGCCATCGCCCTGCAGCTCGTCTTCCTGCACCAGGCGCCCGCGGACAGCGGCGTCGGCCCGCTGATCATCGGCCGCGTCACCTCCTCCGTGGTCACCCTCGCCGCGGCCGGGCTGATGCGCCGGCGGCTGGGCCCGGAGAAGCCCGCGTACGCGATGTCGGCGACGGCAGGCGCGCTGGACTCGGTGGCCAACCTGCTGTTCCTGCTCGCCGCCCGCAGTGGAGACCTGGCCGTCGTCGCCGTGATCACCGCCCTGTACCCGGCCGGCACCGTCCTGCTCGCCCGCGGCGTCCTCGCCGAGCGGATCCACCGCGGCCAACTGGTCGGCCTGGGCGCCGCCGCCGTCGCCGTCGGCCTCCTCGCTCTCAGCTGACCCCACAGCCCCGCCCGCGCTCCTGGAACGGACCCCGCCAGATGACCGCCTTCCGCATCGCCCCCGCCGTGGCCGACGCCTTCCCCGGCACCCTCATCGCCGTCGTCATCGCCACCGGACTGCGCGGCGACCGGCCCTGGCCCGCCACCGGCGCCGCCATGGAGAAGCTGGAGCGGCAGCTCGCCGACGGCACCTGGCAGCCGGCCGACGAGAGCGACCCGCGCATCGAGGCATGGCATACCGCCTACCGCTCCTTCGGCACCAACCCCCGCCGCATCCGCCCCAGCGTCGACGCCCTGGGCCGCCGCCTCGCCAAGAGGGGCGCCCTCCCCCGGATCAACCCGGCCGTCGACTCCTACAACACCGTCTCCGTACGCCACGGCCTGCCCGCCGGAGCCTTCGACCTCGACCACGTCACCGGTGACATCGAGATCCGCTACGCCGACGGCGGCGAGACGTTCATCCCGCTCGGCGAGGAGGCCACCGTCGAGCACGCCAGGCCCGGCGAAGTCGTCTACACCGACACCACCGATGTCCTCACCCGGCACTGGAACCACCGCGACGCCCACCGCACCCGCGTCACCGAGACCTCCACCCACGTCGCCTTCGTCCTCGAAACCCTCCACGCCGTCCGCGACGGGCACCTGCTCAGGACCGCGGCCGACGACTTGCGGACCCTGCTCCGGCCGCACTGCGAGAAGAGCACCGTGCGCCACCTCGGCCCGGCGCACCACGACGCCGACGTCTGACCACCACCGCCCGGCTCCACCCCGCAACCGCCCCGGCACCGTCCCTTGCCGCGGACACGGGGGTCCCGCCGGCGAGGACGTCGCGCACCTGACGGCCTTGTTCCCTTCGACCGCTCGTGGTCGCGCGGCCGGGGGCATACTGGTCGCGACGCTTCGTGGCACGCACCGCGCCGCCGGGCCGTTCCCGGACACGCGTCCGGTCGGTACGGGCACCTCATTGCCGATGTCTTCGAGGGGAGCCGTTCATGACCACGGCGAAGGACCTGTTCATCATCGCCATGGATCCGAAGCACTCCGTGGGGCAGGGCGACCTGTCGCTCGCGCTCGCGGGGGCCGAGCTGATCGATCTCATCGGCGCGGGAGCGGTGGCCGTGGACGCGGACCGCATCGTGCCCGGTGAATCCCCGGCGCCGGGCGACCGGTTCGTCGGCGAGGCGGCGGCCGGGCTCACCCGGCAGGCGCCCTTCGAGCGGATCGATGACTGGCTGTGGCGCCGGGGCCGGGACCTGTCGGCCGCCTACCAGGCCGCCCTGGAGGAGAGCGGCGAGCTGAGACCGCGGCGAGGCGGCCGGCTGTCGTTCGGCTCGGAACGCGTGGAGCCGGCCGATACGCCCGCGCGCCGCCGCGCCACCGAGCGCCGGCAGGAACGGGAGCCGGTTCTGGCCGCCCTCGCCTCGGCCGTGGGCATCGACGACGAACGGCCCGACGACGGGACGACCGGTCTCGATGACGAGGCGGTGACGACCGTCGTGGCCGCCGTCCACGACGCGGTGATGGAACTGGAGGCCGTACGCCAGCGGCGGACCATCGAGAACGCGGCCTTCGCCAACATCTGGCGCGGCCCCTGAGCCGTCCCGCCTTCGGGAACGCCGCCGGGTCCGTACGGCCCCGGCAACCGGCCGGGGCGGGGCACGCCGGCCGCGAGCCGTACGCGCCCCCGTCCGGGCTGCCCTCCTGCGAGTGGTCACCGTCTCGTCGAGGGGGCCCGTGGACATCCCCGACCGCCTGAGTGCGGGTGAGCGGATCCGGCCCCTTCGGGAGTCGCGCGGCGCGTCCCGTGACCCTTGCCGTGATCCCGGCGAGGACCTAGCATCCCCTCTCGATCGACAAAATTGGTCCAGTCCAGTCCGGTTCGAGGCTGAACACCACGTCGGGAGACCCTTGTTGCCCCCGTTCCCTCTCTCTCCGGAACAACGGAGCATGCTCTTCCTGGAGGGCCTCTTCGGTCCCGGGATCTTCCGCAACACACTCATCTCCCTCCCGCTCCGGCCCGGAACGACAAGGGCCCGGGTCCAGTACGCGATCACACGCCTGCAGCGGCGACAGGAGGCGCTGCGCAGCGCTCTCGTCGGGCGTGCGCCCTACCTGCAGCGGATCGGGACCGCCGATCCCCGGCTGCGCACCGTCGTCGCACGCCCCGGCGAGAGTGCGGGAGACCTGCTGACCGCCCGGAAAGCCTCCTGCCTGGGGTCGGCGCAGGTCCGCGAGACCCCTGGCCGCGCGGAGTACGAGCTGATCGAGGATTCGGCCGGGCTGGAGCGATTCCTGCTGGTGACCCTGGATCACCTCGTCTGCGACGGGCACGCCGAGCGGGTCCTGACGGCCGAGCTGACGGCCCTGCTGGAAGGGGCGCCCGGACAACGCGGGATTGATTCGAGCCAACTTCCGGTCAGTTACCGTGAGTTGTGCGAGCAGCGGGTGGAGGCCTCGGCCCGTGCCGAGCGCGAGACACGGTACTGGTCCCGCGCCCTGGACCGCCTCGAGCCGGTTTCGGGACTGATCCCCCGGACCGGCGGGCCGGCCACCGGACCGGCGGGCGAACTGCTCCTGGGCCAGGTGCAGAAGCTCTACCGCGGGCCGGCCCTGCATGCGCTGGTCGGCGCCGTCTGCCGGGCCCATGGGGCCACCGCCTTCTCGGTGCTGGCGGCACTGACCGCGGCGGCGATCTGGCATCGCGGCGGGCCCCGTACGCTCGCGCTCTTCACACCGGTCTCGACCCGGCAGCGGCCGGGGTTCGACGTCGCCGCCGGATGCTTCGTGCACGACCGCCCGGTGGTCTGCCGCATCGATCCCGACCAGGCCCTGTCGGACTGCTTCAAGTCCGTCATGGGCCAGAACCTGGCCGCTCTCCGCTTCTCCGCACTGAGCGTCGCGGATCTCGCCTGCGCCGTACCGCCGTTGGGCGCGGCGCTGCTCCACGACGGCATCGACTACGTGCAGCTGCACGTCGGGATGGCGGCCGAGGCCGCGGCCGACCCGGCGGCCACCTCGCGTTCCACCGCCGACGCCACCGGTCCGGTGCCGGTCCCGGACGAGCGCGAGCCCCGCGCCCTGGGGCCCTTCCGCCCGGCCCTGGACCTGAGTGTCACCACTTTGCGCTTCGAGTTCACGCCCGGGGCAACGACCGTGCGGTCCTTCTGCGGGGGTCCCGCGGACGGGCCGGCCGTGGCCGAGGGCCTCGCGGACGACGTGCTGGCACTGCTGGCCGGCGTGGAACGCAATGCGGAGGGCACGGTCGCGGCCCTGGTCGAGAGTACGCTGCCGCGGTGAAAGCGCGGGCGCGCCCCGGACACAACGGTGCCGCGGCGACGGAACGGCGTGAACAGCGGCTGTGGTCAAGGGACTTCGGGCTGTTCTTCCTTTCCCGCGCCGTGGCGCGGCTCGGCGACACGATGCTGCCGGTGGCGCTGGCCGCGGGGCTGCTGCAGCAGGGCCACAGCGCCACGTCGGTCGGTCTGGCCATGGCGGTACCCACCGTGTCCTGGGCCGTCCTGGTCATCTTCGCGGGGGTGATCGCCGACCGTGTCGATCCGCGGCGGCTGATGATCGGGGCCGATCTGCTCCGACTGGCCAGTCAGTCCTGCGCGGCCGGCATCTTCCTCTCCGGTCATGTGGCGCTCTGGCAGGTCCTGGTGATCGGTCTGGTCAACGGTGGCGCCGCGGCGGTCTTCCAGCCCGGAGTGGCCGGCACGGTGCGCCGGTTGTCCGCGGACGCGCAGCAGGGCAACGGGGCGATCCGCACCGTCGAGGCGGTGATGTCGCTCGTCGGCCCGACGGCCGCGGGACTTCTGGTCGCCGTGGCATCGGCCGGCAGCGTCTTCGCCGTGCACGCCGGTACGTACGCCGTCAGCGCCCTGTGCCTGTGGGCGATGCGACTGCCGGACCGTACGGCGCCGCCGGGAACGCGCACCGAGGAGACGGGCACGAAGCGGTCCGCGGCCAAAGACATGCGCCAGGGCCTGGGAGAGGGCTGGAGAGCGGTCCGGGTGCGGCCCTGGCTGTGGGGTGTGCTGGCGCTGTGGAGCTTCTTCGCGCTCACGGCGCGCGGCCCCACCGCCCCGCTGATCGCGACGGAGATGGTCCAGCGGCACGGCGTGACCGACTACGGCCTCGTCAACTCGGCGCTCGGCTGCGGCACCGTCGTCGGCGGGATCCTCGCCATGCGGCTCCGGCCCGTCTTCCAGCTGCGGGCCGGAGCCGTGGGGGTGGCGCTGTTCGCCGCCTTCCCGTTCGCGGTGGGCGGCGGACTGCCGGTGCCGGTGATCGCGGCGGGCGCGGTCGTCGGAGGCCTGGGGATGGCGTTCTGGGGGGTGATGTGGGCGACCAGCATCCAGACCCAGGTCCCGCACGAGGTGCTCAACCGCGTGTACGCCTACGACATCGCCGGCTCGATCGCCTTCCTGCCGGTCGGCGAGGCACTGGCCGGGCCCGCCGCGGAACTGATCGGCCGGCGCACCATGCTGCTGACCGGTGCGGTGTGCACCGTGGCCGTGTCGGTGGCACTGCTGAGCGTGCCGGCGATCCGACGGCTGCGGCGGGCCGACGGGCAGGACCGAGGCGAGCAGGACCGAAGCGAGCAGGGCTGAGACGGGCAGATCCGGGACAGGCAGGACCGGGGCGGGCAGGACCGGGGCGGGCCGCGCTCCGGCCGCCCGGCTACGACCTGACCAGGCGGCTGTCGAATCCGGCCCGCACCAGATGGTCGTAGGCCCCGCGCACCGGGGCAGGAACCCGCTGCTCGGTCGCGAAACCGAGCCGCGGGTACTCCTGTATCCGCTGCAGCTCCCCGACCAGCATGTCGATGACGAGTTTGCGGTCCCCGATGGCCGCCAGGTAGTCCTCCAGGCCGATGCGTTCGGACGCGCACTGCACGGCGACCTCCGGCCACACCTTGCGGCAGGTGGCGTAGGCCCGCCGCTCCATGTACGGCTTGCAGATGAGCATGACGGAGTCGACGGCCAGGCCCCGCTGGTCCAGCAGCGTTCGGGTGTAGGTGATGTTCTGCCCGGTGTTGGCGGCGCGCGGCTCGACCAGCACGGCGTCCTCGGGCACACCGAGGGCGATCGCGTGCTCCCGGTAGTGCACCGCTTCGCCGCGCGGAAAACGGTCCTTGGTGGTGCGGCTGTTACCGCCGGTGAACACGAGAGTCGGAAAGAGCCCGGCGCGGTAGTGGCCGACCGCGGTCGTCGCGACCCCGAGATCATGGCTGCCGAGTCCGATCGCGGCCGAGCAGGGGCTCACCGGGCGGTTCAGCCGCAGGTAGTCCCACATCTGCTGCGCCGCGTGCAGGTCCCGGTCATGGATGGTGATGGTCATGGGTGTGTTCCACCTTCGCCTCGGGTTCACGGAGTCAGCAGGCCGTCGAGGAGATTGCGCGGCCGGGCGGCGGCGCCGAGGAGCGCCCGGTGCAGGGGCTCCAGGCGTTCGGGGGCGAAGTTGCAGGCACTCCAGTCGTCGTAGGACAGGGCGAAGCCGAGTTGCCGCCACAGCCGCCCGTTGGCGGCCTCGTGGCTGCCCGCCGGCTCCAGAAGGATCAGTGGAGTGGCCGTCCAGAGGCTGTCGAGCAGGGTGCCGCCGCCCGGCTTGCTGACGATGGCACTCGCCGACCGGGCGAGCTCGTACGACAGCGGCCGCCCGGGTACTTCGCGTCCCACGGGCTCCGCGGGATCCGAGGAGTCCGAGGAGTCCGAGGAATCCGCGCGGACTTTGAGCAGTGGCGGCAGTCCGTCGTCGTGCCAGGGGTGCCAGTCGGGGTCGAGAGTGAAACAACAAGCCCAGCCGACGGCCGCGGACGCCTCCGGCACGATCAGGTCGAGCGGCAGACCGGCCCGCGCCAGCTCCCGCGCCCGGTCCCGGTAGCTGCCGATGGCCCAGCCGCCGCCGTGCACCAGCAGCCGTCCCTCCCGTGCGGACCAGGGGATCGGCGGGCGCGTGTCGACGGGGATGGTCCAGGGCAGGGTGCCGTCCTCGCGGGCCAGCCACACGTGCTCGGCCCCAGGCGCGTAGCGGCGCGCGCGGCGGTACGAGGGTGAGACCACGGCATCGACATGGCAGGCCACGGTGCGCGTCGGCCGACGGCCGAGGTAGTTGTCGAGGAGGCGCAGCCAGAAGCCGGAGAACACCACGAAGGTCTCCACCCCCCGCTCCTCCCAGTGCCTCTCCAGCGCTGCCACGGCCTGTGGCGTGAAATCGTCGACCGGGTCGGTCGCCAGGCCCTGGGCGGCCACCACGAAACGCAGATCCCGTTGGAACCGCCGACGGGACTCCACCACGTTCGCCAGCCGGTCGCCGGGCAGCCGGCGTTCCAGTACGTCGACCGTGACGTCCGCGCCGCGCTCCCGCAGCCGCTGGGCAAGGCGCAGCCCTGGAACATGGGCGCCGAGCGCCACCCCGGAGGTGAGGACGGCGATCATCCTGTGGGCACCTCCGCGCGCGTCGTGCTGATCCCGGCGGTCGCCGCGCGGTCCTCGGTACGGGCGCGCAGCGCCGCGAAGTCACCCGGGGCGCAGAAGGCGGCACAGACGAGCCGGCCCCGTGGGGTGGACAGGCTGCCGCCGGACAGGGGCAGGACCCCGGGCCGCGCGTCACCTCCGTACAGCAGCCCCGCCGCGTTCAGGGCGGACAGCAGCGATGTCACGTCGGCTCCGGGATCCACGAACATGTCCTGTTGCCACAGGTGTGCCCGCAGGCCGTGTGCGCGGGCGCGTTCGTCGAGTTCCAGCGTCAACAGCCCCATCGACATCCGGGCGTTGATCTCCAGGACCGGCAGCCAGCCGCCGTCGGCCAGCAGCATCGAGTCGATTCCGGCGGGGCCGAAGTAGCCCGCCGCCGCCAGGGCACGGGCCACCCGCTCCAGGACGGCCGGATAGCCGCGTCGGTCGAGCTCGGCCGACAGGTCCGGCGGCACCGGGTGGGAGACCGCGTGCCGGTAGCCGCCATTGGTCATGCCCTGGAGGCCGCGCAGGGACCAGGTGCCGTCACGGCGCACCTCCAGGTGGGCGGAGAAGTCCTGGGCCCGCTCGTAGCGGCGCTGCACCACCAGTTCGGTGCGCAGGCCCGCTTCCTCCTGGGCCCGCAGTCTGCGTACGAGCCGGCCCAGCGGCCCCGGCCCGGTGACCTCGACGGTGCCGCGCCCGGCCACTCCGTAGGGGTCCTTCACCAGCACCGTGCCCCGCAACCGCTGCACGGCGGCGGCCAGTTCGTCCGCCGAGCGCACCACCGTGCCCGCCCCGGGCAGTCCGAGCGCCGCCGCCAGCTCTGACGACCACGCCTTGCCGTTGACCTGCTGGACCACGGAGGGATGCGGCAGTTCGTCGGTCCTGTCGCAATGCTGCCGCAGCAGCCGCGCGGTCGCCGGGAGCACCGCGTACGGCCGGACGTCCGTGGCCGCGGCCAGGGCACGGCTCAGGGCTGGGTCGGCGGCGATCGCCTCCTCCACGGTGGCGCCTGGGTCGCCGGTCCCGGCCGGTCCGGCCGCGATGGTCCGGAAGGTGAGGCCGGCCGCGCCGAGGGCTTCGAGCTGGGCCGGGGCCAGGGTGCTGCGGGTGACCAGCAGGTCGTCCGGCCGACAGGCCGCGGCAAGCGTCTCGTCCAGGCCGGCGACCACCGCGCGGGCCCCGGTGTCCGCCAGGCTCGGTAACCGGGCGAGGTCGGCGGGGCGCCAGAGCCGCTCCGCGTCGAAGGTCCCGAAGCGGGCGGAGCCCCGCGGCCGCAGCGGGTCGGTTCCGACCGTCACCGGGTGGGCTCCCGGCGTGCGACGACCTCCGCGCTGAACGTACGGACCGAATTGAGATGCTGCAGACTCAGGTTCTCGAAATCCAGCTCGATGTCGAATTCTTCCTCGATCTGCAGCAGAAATTCGATGGCCTCCAGCGAATCCAGACCGAGCGCGGCCACCATGTCGGCATCGGGCGAGATCCGGGCGGGCTCGAGTCGGCTGCTGAGCACTTTGGCCAGCACCTTCATCACGCGTGTCTCGGTTTCGGTCATCTCCTGCACCGTTCACACTCCGTTCATGTAGAGGAGAATGCACTTCGAGCAGACCGGCATCATTCCCGTCTCCGCCAGGATCGTCCGGACGCGGCGGAACCGTTCGCTCTGCCACAGTTGCAGCGTCGGCGTCTCGTACAGATTCCCGACGACGAACTCCGGGAAGAACTTGCACGAACTCACATTGCCGTCCGCGTGCACCTCCATGCGGTTGGTGACCGCCAGGCAGCGGGTGCGCCGCTGCGCCGGCTGCGAGGTGCCGAGGATGAACGACTCGACCTCGTCGTCCGCCAGTTCCGGCTGATAGCGGATCCGCGGCGCCCAGGTGCGCGAAGCCAGTCGCGCCATGGACTCCCGGAGCACGGGCAGCAGTTCCTCGGGCAGTCGGTAGGTGTAGGAGTGCCAGGTGGGCCGGGCCGTCCCCGTGTCGGGCTCCAGCCAGGCGAAGTGGTCGCGGTAGACCTCGTCCATCGCCTGGGCGACCTGCGGGCTGATGTACCAGGGGAACTGGAAGTAGACGGTGTTGACTCCGACTTCCTCCGCCCACTCCATGAACTCGTACATGCGGTGCACGGTGACATGGGAAACCATGCATCCGACCGATACCTGGCCGCGGTACTCGCCCTTTCGCTGCAGGTCGAGCATGGCTTCCATGTTCTTCATCGTCCGTTTGAACGTGCCGCGGCCGCGCAGTTCGTCGTGGTCGGAGTCCAGCCCGTCCAGGCTCACGAGAAGATTGAGATGCTCACCGATGCGCAGCAGGTCGTCCATGTTCCGCTGGAAGAGCAGACCGTTGGTGCACATGGTCACCGTGCGCGGATAGCGCTCGATCAGACGTGACACCTCGTCGAAACGACTGTGCATCAAGGGCTCGCCGCCCCAGATGTACAGACGCCCGGGAACCCCCGACGTCTCCTGCAGGATGTTCTCGATCAGTTCCGGGGCAAGTTCCTGGCGCTGCTTGTCGATTCCCCAGTCCCGAAAGAATCCCTGCTCGTTCCACTGATAGCAGTGTGTGCAGCGAAGGTTGCACTTGTAGGTGAGCTGCAGACTCACCTCACGCGGAACATCTGCCGCGTAGGCACGGTCGGCGCGTAACCCCGCCCGCGATTCCGAACGAATTGCGACCGTGTGCTTGATGTCCGCGAATTCCTTGTCGGTGAGCTTACGGCTCGTCCTGGGGGACATCTCTCTCCTCGGTTCGACTGGCAAGGCTAAGCGAATTCGTGGAGCAATGCGACGCATCGTGGCGTGCGCGCACCACCACTGTCAACCGTCACTCGGGCCACCGAGCAGGAGCACCAACTCACCACGCAGTGCGGGTTCTTCAGCGGTGTGACCCCAGGTGGAGGCCTTGACACCCATGGTTGGTCTAGGCCACTATTCCAGTGTGTCACTCTGCCCACCCGGCGTGGGTGACTCATGGATTCGGATTGCCGTGCCGGAGGTCGGCCGTGGAATCGCTTGTGCTGGACAGGTTCGCCACCGTGGCAATTCAACCCGACTTCACCAGAACGACAACTGACGCAATACAAATGGCCAAGAATAGACAGCCACACTGATTTTTCTCAGTGCTGATCATTCCCGTATTCCGTCGGGGACGAGAGCAGTGCGGGCGATGCCCCCGAGCCGATCCCAGCGCCTTCCCGGCCGGAGAAGGCGAGACCGGTACGGACGTACACCTGATACAGCGCCGCGTCGCACCGGTTCCGACGGTCACGGACGAGGCGGACGTGCTGCGGACCATGGCCGACCTGGTGCAGGCGGACCGGGGAGACCTGCTCGACGCCCCTCTTCGCCCTGCTCACGGTCCTGGACCGGTTGTGCGACACGTACACGAGCAAGGGAGCCCTCCGTACGGCCCCGGAGACCACACACCACCGCGACATGCTCGCCGACCTGCTGGAATCGCCCGCGAACCACGACGGGGTCCAGGGGCGAATGGAATCCTTCCCCGATGTCTGCCCGGCTGTTCCCCGGGCACCGGCAACCCGCCCCTCTCCGGTCACCGGCCGGAGTACGCACCGCCGCGGCCGTACGGAGTCCTCGACGCCTCCCATCTCACAGGAGGAGTGACGGGCACGGGGCCGGGTCTCCGGAAGAGGGCCGGGCCCCGTGCCGGGCGGCCTTCCTGCACACGCGGCGCACAGCAGCGCGATGCGCTCGCGGTTCAGGGTCCTGCGGGTGCGGCCCACCGGGAAGTTCCTCCGGACTCTCGCCACCGACGCCGACGCGCGCGTCCCGGCCGGCGAAGTCCGCGCATCACCTGTCGCTGCGGGCATGCGGCTGACCTGCCCCCGGTCGGCCCCGGCCACGCGGTGCGGCCGGGGCGTTCACCAACAGTGTCCGCGCCGACCGGCGCGAACCGGCCCTTACCCGGGTCCCGGCCGCCGGATCGCCGGTCCACCCGGAGGCCGCCGAGCCGGAGGGGGCGCGCCGGCCGTACCGGCGGCCTCGTTCTCGTTCTCGTTCTCGTTCTCGTAGGAGTTGACCCGGGACAGACGGGTCCAGCTCTCACACCAGTTGGCGATGGAGCGTTTCAGCGGCGGGCGTACCGTGCGGTCATCACGGCGGCCAGTGGGGCGAAAGCGAACAGTCCGAACATCCAGCGTGCGGTGGTTTGCAGGTCGCCGGTGGCCACGCCGTCGGAGAATCCGACGACATTGGCGACCGTTCCCGCGAGCGCCGAGCCGAACGCCGTCGCGGCGAGCTGGATCGTCGTGACGGAGGAACCAGCGAGTTCCTGATCCGCGTCCGGCGCCAACCGCAGGGCCTGGGTGAGCAGATGCGGCCACCCCATGCCGATCCCCCAGCCCAGCACGAGCAGTCCGACGCTCACCGCCGCAATCGCCGCGACCGTGCCCGAATGCACCGGACCGGCGAAGAAGAGTACGGCCAGTCCCACCAGGGTGAAGACCGGACTGATGCCGATGATCGTCCGGCTGCGGTGGGACATCCCGCTGCACGCGATCGATCCGAGCGTCCAGCCGGCGGCCAGAACGGCGCCCAGATAGCCGGCCGCGAGCGGCCCGAGCCCCTGCAGTCGCTGCCCGAAGTAGGGGATGTAGACCTCCACCGTGCTGGCGAGCACCAGCAACGCCATGGTCAGGTAGACGAAACGCAGCCGCGCGTCGGGCCCGAACGCGGTGGCCGGGACGAGCCGGAGCGTCGTACCGCGCTCACGCCGCAGCCAGCCGATGAACAGCAGCGCCGCCACCACGAGTCCGGCGGCGTTGACCGCGAGCCGAGACGAGATGCTGGCCGCGGAGATGACCAGAACGGCCAGGCCGAGCAGGACCACACTCATCCAGGGAATCCGCGGGGTCGATCCACCCGTCCTCCCCTTCGGCAGGCGCGCCGCCCCCCAGAAGGCGAAGAACAGCAGGAACGGCAGCAGGCCCCAGAACGCGTTGCGCCAGGCGCCGAATTGGGCGCAGATACCACCGAGGGCGGGGCCGACGAGCGTCGCGACGCCCCACATGGCGGAGACGAGCGCCATGGCGCGCGGCCACAACGCCTCGTGCAGGGTGATCCGGACCATGGCGTACGACAGCGCGAAGAGCAAGCCGCCCCCGAGCCCCTGGACAAGCCGTCCAGCCAGCAGAACCACCATGTTGGGAGCCAGCGCGCAGACGGCGGAGCCGACCGCGAGCAGGAGTGCCGCGAAGCGGTAACTCGAGCGCGGGCCGCGGGCCCCGAGGACGGCTGCCGCGCCCGCCGATCCGAGCACGGACGCGAACACGAAGACCGTGGTGGCCCAGGCGTACAGGCCGGCCCCGCCGATGTCGTCCACGACCGACGGCATGATGGTCGTCGCCAGGTAGACGTTGACGGCGTGCAGGGCGACACCAGCAGCGAGCGTGACGGCGACGGGTCCGTGTTCACGGCCGAACAGCACCCTCCATCCCACGGTCGCCCCGGTCGCCTCGGTCGGCTCCTGGCTCGTAGCGGTCACGATCAGCCCCTTTCCAGTTTCGTTACGAGTCGGATCGTAACGAAACTTTAGACTGGTGGGATGAGGCAAGCAAAACCAGCACCCGACGGACGGGCACCGGGCGGACGGCCCCGCGATGCGGGCATCGACCGGGCGATCCTCGACGCGGCGCTCGAACTCCTCGACGAGGTCGGCTACACCCGGCTCACCGTCGAGGCCGTCGCGCGCCGCGCCGGCACGACGAAACCAGCGATCTACCGGCGCTGGGGCACCCTGCCGAACCTGGCGCTCGAAGCCCTGACCGCACGTCTGGGCCACCTCAAGGCACCCAGCACCGACTGCACGATCTGCGATCTCAGCGATGCGATCAAGCTGTACGTCGCCGCGTTCCAGCGCATGCCGCCGGAGGCGCTCGCCTCGCTGCTCGCCGACTGCGGAGACGATCCGCAGCGGCGGGAGTCCTTCATGGCCGCCCTGTTCGACCCGCCACGGGCCGCCGTCGGCCAAGTGCTCGACGGCGCCCTCGCGCGCGGGGACCTGCGTGACGACGTCGACCGCGGCCTGCTGCTCGACCTGCTCGCCTCACTCGTCCACTACCGCGCACTGTTCGGACACGCCGTGACCAGCGACGACGAGGTGGAGCAAGCCGTGCACACCCTGCTGCGCGGGGTGGCCGTCGACTATCCGAAGCTGGTGGAGATCAGCCGCAAGAAGGACGGGGACCCACGGATCCACCACCGTCACGCGTGAGAACCGCGGCCCGGGCCGCCGAACGGCCCCGGCTCTCGAGCCCGGCGGGCCCGGCGACCCCCGCAGAGCGGGCTTCGGAGAGCCCGGAGAACGACGCTCCTTGCGGGCCGGCCTACGGCTGCAACGCGACACCGGCCCCGCGGAGCAGGGCAGCCAGGTCGTCCGGGACCGGCATGGGAGCTTCCGGCCCGGGTACGACCGGTGTTGCCGTCCGGGCACTTCCCGGCCGCGGAGCCGGGAGCGGCGACAGCCAGGCGCACCACCTGACCGAGCATCTCCCACACGTCGCGGTCCCGAAGGGCGAGACGGAACATCACGCCGTGGGTACGGGGCCAGGGCTGGGACAGGATGTGGGCCCGCTACACGGCCCGCCACCGCTGCGCCGTGGGTTGCTGACTCGCGGCTCCGCGAAAGTCCGTCAGGACAACCCCGAGGAAAGCCTGCCGTTCTGCTTCTACAGCCGCTGTCCAACATGCACCAGGAGGACAAGGAGCTCCTGTACGCCGTGCCGCCGCTGCTGCTGCAGCGGATGGCCGACGCGGGGCACCTGGGCCGCAAGACGGGTGGGGACAGGCTGTGCGCGGCCCACAAGCGGATCCGGGTCCTGCGTACCGCGTAATTCGGGGATTCTGAAGTCCCGGCCGGGCCGAAGGCGCAAGTCAGAGGCTTGGAGTCTGGTGACACGGCCGCAATTCTCTGGCCTCGCGAAACCACGATGCCAGGGCCGGTCTTCCGGATCAGTCCTCGAGGCGCCGGCCCCGTCGGACCGGCGGCCGACGGCTCAGAGCAGCTCGGCGAGCGGCTCCACCGTCTCCCAGTGACTGAGGTACTCCGTCGCCGCGTGCGGGTCGAAGTCGCGGTTGCTGACCCGCCGGGTGCGTTCGAGCGCGGCGTCGTCCTCGGGAAAGAGCTTCCGCAGCTTCAGCGTGGCAACGATGAAGTCGTCGCGGTCGGCAACGTTCACCCAGCGCTTGAGGTGGGCCGGTGAGCGCAGCGGCTGCGGGCGCAGCCGGCCGCGGATGATCGAGCGCAGCCCGAGCGGCGATCCGAAGGTGACGAGCAGCGGCAGTGGCTGGTCGAGTCGGTGCAGCGCCTCGTAGGCGACGACGGTGCCGAGCGAGTGGGCCAGGACCGCCTTGGTGTCGGGGGTCACTCGGGACAGCACGGCTTCGATCGCGCCTTCCCGGACCCACTCGTCGTCCAGGTAGGCGGCCACCTGTCCGAGGTGGAACGCGCCGGTGCTGCTGAGCGCGGCAAATCCGGAGCGGGCGATGGGCCCGAGCCGTCCCATCATCGAAACGAGCATGCGCAGCGGCTCCAACGGACCTTGTTCCGGGCCGACATCGACGGTCAGCTCCTCCAGGGCCTCGGCGGCCTCGGCCCTGTCGTCGGGGTCGGAGGCATGTCGGCGGATGTTGCCGATGATGTCCCGGGCGACCTCCTCGCCGGTGACCGCGACCGGGGCGGGCAGCCGTACGTCGGATTCGCCGTGGGGCGCATAGCCCTGGTAAAGGCGGCGATAGTAGGCCATGTCGGCTGTCACCACCCCGCCTTCGATGCGGTCAGCCGCGTCAGCGCGGCCGTTGTTCCGCAGCGTGCGCGCGAGGGTCCGCGTCCAGTCCTCCCGCAGCCGCTGCTCGGTCTCGTCCTCGGGCCCGATGCCGTGCACCATGACCAGCTCTGCCATGCCTCCCCCAGCCGTGCGTTGCCGTCGTTCCCACCCCAACGCGCGGGGCCTTGGCAATGGTTCCCGGTGCCCGGGCACAGCCATAATGCGCGCATGGCAGCTGAGCGCAGAATACTGGTGATCGCTTCCCACTGGGACGTCCACGAGAGGAAAGAGGAGGATCGACTGGTCCGACTGGAGCCGTACGCACGCGAGTTGACGAGTCTGTTACTGGACCCGAAGCGTGGTTCGTACGCCCCTGCATACGGTGACGGGCTGCTGATGAACCCACGAACGGTGTCCCAGGTGACCGATGCCGTGGAGGAGGCGTTCCGGGAGGCGCAGGCGGCGCGTGCCTCCTTGCTGCTCGGGTTCCTCGGCCACGGGTTTCACCCCGAGGGAGGCGATTTCCTCTTCCCGATCAGCTCCACACCGGCCGCGCCCGGCCCCGAGACGGCTCTGGACCTGCCCGGCGAGGTCGGCCGGATGGCCCAGCGGTACGGGGGCGTGCCGGACCTGACTCTCGTGGTCGACGGATGCTTCTCCGGCCACGCCCTCCTGGCCGCGGCCGAGGGCTGGCTCAGGTCCGCCATGCAGGCCGGCCGCACGGTCGAGGTGCTGGCCTCCTCCGACGACCGGGTCTCCTACGACCTGCAGTTCTCGCGGATCCTCGCCCGGCTCGTCCGTCACGGGGACATCCGGCTCGACTCGTTCCTGGAGACGAAGGCGGTACGCCTGAGGGCCCAGACGCTGCTGCGGCGTCAGATTCCGCAGGCAGTCTCGTTCGACGGGGGCACGGGGTCGCGCAGGGCCCCGTCGGAGACGTGGATCACCCGCAACGTGGCGCACGACCAGAAGCTGAGCGTGCTGGCCGGTTCTCCCGACCAACAGATCCTGGTGCCCGCCCTGCGTCACTTCCAGCCGCCCGCTGAACTGGCCCGGATCGCCCGGGCCGTCCGCCTGAACCGGCTCGTGGCCGTGGTCGGCGCCATGGGCACGGGCAAGACGACGATCGCGACCGCGCTCGCCCGTCCCGAGCTGCTGCCCGAGGACGAGGGGGACACCGCCGTGACGGTCTGCGCCGTCGTGCGACTCGGCGACGCAGCGTGGGTGTCGGGAACCACCATCGAGCAGATGGGCCGTCAGCTCCGCATGTACCTGCCGGGTTTCGACACCGCGCGTACGGCGTACCGAGCAAGGGTTCCCGAGGCGAAGCGCACGCTGCTGCCGAGCATGGTGGCGGAGGTGGCAGGGCCGCTCGGCCTGATGGAGGCACGCGACGCGGTGCGAGTCGTCGTGGACGGCCTCGACCAGGTGAAGGACCCGACGAGCCGCTCCGCACTGTTCACGGAGCTCGCGGCACTGCGGGACGCGGCACCGAAGTGGTTCGGCATGGTGACCACAGTCCAGGAGTGGGTGTCACTGCCCAAGGACTGGCACCAGCTGCCGGTCCCGGTCCCCGACGACCGGACCCTGCGCGCCTATCTTCGGGCCCGGCGGGTACCGGACGACGCCCAGCAGGTCATCCTCGCTCGGCGGGACGAGAACTGGCAGCTCACGAAGGTCCTGGCCAATTTCGGCCCGTCCGTGGCAGCCGAGGCCGGTGAGGGACTCGCGGACGCCTACCACAAGGCGCTGATCCCGCTGCGGAACCATGCCTCCTTGTACGGCGCCTCGGCCTGGCTCAACCCGGTCCTGCTCGTCGTCGCCGCCTCCGGCCCCGGCATCACCCTGCCCCGGCCTCTGCTCGCCAGGGCGGCCGGGGAACTGGGCGGCCCGGCCGACGAGGAAGCGGTCGGCCTGGTGCTACGTCTCCTCGATGGCCTCCTGGTCCGTTCAACCGGCCGGACGGGCACCGAACTGCTCGGCGTGTACCACCCGTCCCTCCTCGAGTACGTGGCGGTGGAGCAGGACCTGGTGAAGGGGCATCGCGCGCTCTGCGACGCGCTGGAGATCATGGCTCCCATGGAACAGCACACGTCCGACGACCCTCTGCACCGCTACGCCGAGCAGGCCGAGCCCGAGCACCTGTGGCAGGTGGCTCTCACCGCGCCCGACGACAGCGCCACCGCGGCGCTGTGCGAGCGGCTCCTGGCAAGCCTCGAGCTACGCACCGCACCGGAGGCGACGGTGAACCGGGCGCGCTGGGCGAGCTGGGCCGGGCGCCTCGGGGAGCGCCTCGGCCCGGACGCGCCGGCGACGCTGCGCGCCCGGGCCCGCACGGCGTACTGGACGAGCAAGTCGGGGGCGTACGGGCATGCACGCGAGCTGTACCGGGAGTTACTGCCGGACCAGCTGCGGGTCCTCGACGCGGACGATCCCGAGCTGCTCGAGACCCGGTCCCGCATCGCGTACGCAACCGGCGAGACGGGTGGCTTCGTCGAGGCCGTGGCCTTGCACCGGGAGGTGCTCGCCGAACAGGAGCGCCTCCTCGGCCCCGACGACCCGCGCACCCTGGACACGCGGCACCACATCGCGTACTGGACGGGGCGCGGCGGCGCCCGCGAGGAGGGGCTGCGGCTGCACGAGGAGCTGCTGCCCGACCTCGAACGCGTGCTGAGCCCGACGGACGTGGCCGTCCTCGAGGAGCGGCACTACATCGCGTACTGGCACGGCGTGCTGGGCCGCTATGACCAGGCCCTGGAACTGCACGCCAAGCTCCTGCGGGACCGGATCGAGGCGTTCGGCGAGGAGCACGAGCAAGTGGTCTTCAGCCGCATGAACATCTGCAAGTTCCTGGGCGAGTCGGGGCGCCTCCGGGAGACGCTCGACGGCTACGGCGAGCTGCTGCCCCTCGTCACGCGGGTCCGCGGCGCGTACCACCCGAACACCTTCCTGGTCCGGCTGAACATCGCACGGTTCACGTGGGAGCTGGGAGACGCCGCGGGCGCGCTGCCGCTGCACGAGGAGGTGCTCAGCGACCAGCGGGAGGTGCTCGGCGACACCCACCCGGCCGTCATGATCACCCGCTACAACATCGCCATGCTGAAGGCCGAGCTTGGCAACCCGGTCACGGCGCTCTCCGAACTGGACACCCTGCTGGAGCAGCGGCTGGCACGCTACGCCAACCCCGAACACCCGGAGGTCATCACGACGAGGTTCGGTCGGGCCCGGACCCTGGCGCGGCTGGGAGAGGCCGAGTCGGCGGTGGCCCTGCTCCAAGAGGTCGTCGCCGACCGTGCGCGGATCCTGGGCGAAGAGCACCGGGACACGCGCAGGGCACGGAAGGAATTGGACGGGCTGCTGGGCGGCTGACTGGGCTGAACCGGACCGGGTTACCGGAATGGGATCACAGTGGGCTGCATGAAGCGCTGGCCGCGGGCCGGGGGGAGGTGGCCCGGCTCCGGCCGGCACGGACCACGATGCCGCCGCCCCGGGCGGTGGCCGGCCGGTGGTACTGGCCGCCCACGCCACCTGCCGTCTGCGCCCCGGCGCACACGCCTCACCGCAGCGGACGCGATTGGCGTCCCGAACCGGAGGTTACCGAGCATGACCGGACGATGTCGTCATGGTGATTTGCGCAGGCCGGTGCCAATAGACGTTGCCGTTCGCGTGGCGCAGCGCTGAACGGCACATCAGCCACGGGAAACGAACGCCACAGTTGGCAATGAGAAGGCGGCCACGCGGCGAGCGAGCGGCTGGCCGAAGCTCCCCCGTCACGGCCTTCTGTGGGTTCTGGCGGATTCCCGGTACTGGACGGGGTGTATCGGTGCCAACCCTACCGACCGGCGGCTTTTCATTTGGCGCGGCCGGAAGTCGCTCCCGCAGCGACGGCGGACGTTACCCCTCCCCGAGGAACGACAACCGCACCTGACGGTCGGGATCGTCGACATTCGTGTCCGCCGACCACCGTTAGGACAACCCAGCCTATCCGGATGGCAAAGCACGCCGGTCCAGCCGTGGCCGTCACCTCGCGGGGTGACCACCACGGCTGAAGCATCCGTTCGGCATGCGGTGGCGGGCCGTTCCCAGCCCATCACGCCCGTCACGGGTTGCTTGCCGACCCGGATCACGAGTCGTAGCATTCGGTCACCATCATCGCCGTCCCTACGAGTACCGCTCCCGCTGGCGTCTCGGCCCACTCGGCGAGCAGCAGAGACTTCTCGTCCACGGACTTCAGCAAGTGAGCGATCTCCTCTGCGGTCGGCGCGACCGGAAGGGCGCAGCCGACCACGGCGTGGCCTGTCGCGCTGGTGTGGTTCCCGGGCTCCTCGTCGGGATCGTCCGGCACCCAACGGCCGACCTCGACCTCCCACGAAGCCTCGTCGTCGCCTGGTTCCGGCGCCTCGATCGTCAGGTAGAAGCCGTCGGAGTCGTATGGCTCCACGAAGAGGCGACAACTGGGGTCATCGAGTGAAGCCCACACGTCACCGCCCTGGGAATGCGCGGTGACCAGCACCCGGAGGGCAGCGACCGCCTTCTCCCGTTCCTCCAAGGTGAATTCCGACTCACGTCGGTCGAGTTGCTCGCGCGTCTCGTCGCTCAGCGTGTCCAGCCCGTCGTCGTACTTCACAAAGGGGTGCCCGAATTCCCAGCAGCGCTCGGTCTCCGGATCCTCCTCCGAGGAAGTTCCCGAGAAGTTCGCGAGTCCTGCCTGCAACCCGTGCTTCTCTGCCTCTAGTTCGGATCGGATCGCCCTGCTGACTGTGTCGGGGAGAGCCGCCACGGCACTTTCCAGGTCGGCGAGCGCATGGTGAAGCCGCAGGCAGACGTACTCATACCACAGGCTGTGGGCACCGCCGAGAAGAGCGGTGCGGGCGGCAAGGTCGGTCAGCGCGGCAAGGTGCGTGCGCGGGTAGTAGCCCACACGCCGTTCCCGGCGGTCGTGGATGCTGACAGGAGCTGTGGCGAAGGCGGAGATCCGATTGAGGGCGTCGATGACCGGAACCGCGAGGCGAGGCTCGGCAAGACTCGTCACGGTCTTGGACACGACGCCGTCCGGACCCTGGTAGGTCGCCAGGATCTGGGTCTTTCCACGGGTGGTGTGCTGAGAGTAGATGGTCAAGGAAACACCTTCCGGCCGTCCGGCATACGACGGCCGGACAGAACAGGTACGCAGGAAGCGGGAAGGAGGTGGTGGCGAGGGCGCTTTCCGACGCTCCGTACCTCAAGATGATCGGGGGTGGCCCAGGTACTGTCCCGGGCTCCATTCCCGCCCGCAGATTAAACGGATGCCCTGCGCACCGCAAGCGGGTTGTCGCCCCTGCGCGGCCAGAAAGGTCCCGCTGCTGGTCAGCGACGGACGCTGAACGGGATGAAGGTCTCCCCCGTGCGGCCGGGGAAGATCTCCCCACCGCACACAGTTAGTAGAAGCGTGAACGATTCTGGGGTGACCACCGCACGTGAGACCGAGGTCGTCGTGATCGGCGCCGGACAGGCCGGACTGTCCGCCGCCTACCACCTGCGACGCACCGGCCTGGAGCCCGACCGCGACTTCGTCGTGCTGGACCATTCCCCGCGCCCCGGGGGCGCCTGGCAGTTCCGCTGGCCCTCACTGACCTACGGCAGGGTGCACGGCATGCACGCCCTGCCCGGCATGGAGCTCACCGGCGCCGATGACAGCCGCCCCTCCTCCGAGGTGATCGGCGCGTACTTCGACCGCTACGAGTCCGCCTTCGACCTGCGAGTCCACCGCCCCGTCGATGTGACCGCGGTACGCGAGGGGCCCGCGGGGCGGCTGCTGGTGGAGAGCTCCGAGGGCACGTATGCCGCCCGGGCCCTGATCAACGCCACCGGCACCTGGGACCGGCCGTTCTGGCCGCGCTATCCGGGTCAGGAGAGCTTCCGGGGGCGGCAGCTGCACACGGCGGGGTATCCCGGCCCGGCCGCCTTCGCCGGGCAGCGGGTGGTGGTGGTCGGCGGCGGCGCCTCGGGGACGCAGCATCTGATGGAGATCGCCGAGGTGGCGGCCGAGACGTACTGGGTGACGCGGCGGCCGCCGGTCTTCCGGGAGGGTCCCTTCGACGCCGACCGGGGGCGGGCCGCGGTGGCGCTGGTGGAGGAGCGGGTACGGCGCGGGCTGCCGCCGCAGAGCGTGGTGAGCGTGACCGGACTGCCGCTCACGGAGGCGATACGGCACGCCCGCGAGACAGGGGTCCTGGACCGGCTGCCCATGTTCGACCGGATCACCCCGGACGGGGTCGCCTGGGACGACGGCCGGGCGGTGGAGGCCGACGTCATCCTCTGGGCCACCGGCTTCCGGGCCGCGATCGACCACCTCGCCCCGCTGAAGCTGCGCGAACCGGGCGGCGGGATACAGGTCGAGGGCACCCGAGCGGTGCGCGACCCCCGTATCCATCTCGTCGGGTACGGGCCGTCCGCCAGCACGATCGGCGCCAACCGGGCGGGGCGGGCCGCGGTGCGCGCCATCGGCCGGCTGCTGGACGGCTCGGACACGACGGCGCCCGTCGCGGTGTGACGGGCGGGGTGCTCAGTCGCGGGACGCGCCGCGGTGGTTGCGGTTGAACTCCTCGACGTTGCGCTGCTGCTCCGTATAGCTGCTGGTGAAGCGGGTGTCGCCCGGCGCGACCGTGACGAAGTACAGCCACGGTCCGGGGGTAGGGGCGATCGCGGCCGCCATCGCCTGCTCCCCCGGGTTCCCGATGGGCGTGGGCGGCAGGCCCTTGCGCTCGTAGCTGTTGTACGGGCTGTCGATCTTCGTGTCGCCGTGGGTGGTGTGCAGGGTGCTGCGGTTCAGCGCGTAGTTGAGCGTGGAGTCCATCTGGAGCGGCATGCCCCGGTCCAGCCGGTTGTAGACGACTCGGGCGACCTTGCCCATGTCTGCCGCGGTGTCCGCCTCGGCCTGCACGACGCTGGCGATCGTCACCGTCTCGTACACCGACACGCCGTTGCGCCGGGCGCCCTCGGCGATGTGGTCCGCGCCGAACCGTTGCAGCGCGGTGTCGGCCATGTACCGGAGCAGGCCCCGTGGGGTCGTGGTGGAGGTGACGGGGTACGTCGCCGGGAACAGGTAGCCCTCCGGGTTGCCCTTCGCCTCGGCGGGGAGCGGCAGGTCCGCCGCGCCGACGGCCTTCTCCGCGGTCCCGGGTTCGACCGCGAGGGCCTTGTCGACCGCCGCGTACACCTGGGAGGCCCGCCATCCCTCGGGGATCACGAGTGAGCGGGCCCGTTCGACCCGTGGCCCTCTTGTGAGCATCGGCACCAGGACGGCGGCTGCCACGGCGAGGACGAGCACGATGCCGATGAACAGTGCCAGACGGCCGCGCCGGGTCGGACGGAGTCTGCGGCGGGGCGGTCTCGCCGGGGGCTCGTTCACCATGCGGGCACGCTATCCCGGCGTTCGGGCCCCGGCCGGGACGACACGGATCCAGGCTCTCTGCCCGCCCCCCCCCGGCGCCCCCTTCCATCCGTCAATGGAACATACGAACAGGGGATCGTATGTTCGCTGGAACGCGTGATCGTTCCGCCATTCGTTGCTCAACTCCCGTACGGCGCAGGATGATTACAGGGCGCTAGCGACGGGCTGCAGACCGCGACTGCGCTGTCCCACATATGCATCACGCACAAGGAGAAACACCGACATGAACATCCTCACCAACCTGCTGGCCGGCATCGTCCACTTCGTGGGTTGGCTCGTCTGACCGTTGCTCCGCACGGCGCCGTCGCTCCCCGTCCCACGGGAGCGGCGGCGTCGCCGCGTTTCCGGCCGGTGCGCACACGGATGCGGGCAGGCCCGGATCAGGGCGGTCAACCGGTCACGGGCGCCGGTTGCGCGTCCCGTCCGACCAGCGCGGCGTAGCGGCCGTCCAGCAGGAGCAGCTCCTCGTGGCTGCCGCGCTCGGCCACCCGGCCACCGTCCAGGACGACGATCTGGTCGGCATCGCGGATGGTGGAGAGACGGTGCGCGATGGTGATCGTGGTGCGGCCCTCGGACAGCGCGTCGATCGCTTCCTGCACCGCCAGCTCCGTACGGGTGTCGAGGGCGCTGGTCGCCTCGTCGAGCACCAGGACGGGCGGGTCGCGCAGGATCGTGCGGGCGATGGCGAGCCGCTGCTTCTCACCGCCCGAGAAGCGGTATCCACGCTCGCCGACCAGGGTGTCGTAGCCGTCGGGCAGTGCGGCGATGTGGTCGTGGATCTGCGCCGCGCGGGCCGCCGCCTCGATCTCGGCGTCGGTCGCGTCCGGTTTGGCGAAGCGCAGGTTGTCGGCGACCGAGGCATGGAAGAGGTAGGTCTCCTGGGAGACCACGCCCACGGACCGCGCCAGGGTGTCGAAGTCCAGATCGCGCACATCGACGCCGTCGAGCGTGACCCGGCCACCGGTGACGTCGTAGAGCCTGGGCACCAGATAGCTGAGGGTGGACTTGCCGGAGCCGGTCGGTCCGACGACCGCGAGGCTGCCGCCCGCCGGAACGGTCAGGCCGATGCCGTCGAGGGTCGGGCCGCTCTTCTCGTCGTAGCTGAAATCGACGTCCTCGAAGCGGACCTCGCCGCGTATCCGCTCCAGGCGGACCGGGTTCTCGGGCTCGGTGATCTCCACGTCGAGGTCGAGGTACTCGAAGATCCGCTGGAAGAGTGCCAGGGACGTCTGCATGTCGACCCCGGTGGAGAGCAGGCTCACCGCGGGCCGGAACAGCCCCTGCTGGAGCGAGACGAAGGCGACCAGGGTGCCGATGGAGACGACGGTCCCGCCGGACTGGAGAGCGAGCCCCGCGGCCCAGTAGATGACGGCGGGCATGGCCGCCATGACGATGCCGATCGTGGACATCCGCCACCGCCCGGCCATGCTGGAGCGCACTTCGAGATCGACGAGCTTCTCGGACTCCTCGGCGAAGCTACTGGTCAGGGAGGACGCACGGCCCATCGTCCGGCCGAGCAGGATGCCGCTGACGGAGAGCGATTCGGTGACCGTGGCCGCCATGGCGGCCATCTGTTTCTGGCGCCTGGTGATGATCCGCTTGCGCTCGCGGCCGACCCGGCGGCTGATCCAGACGAAGACCGGCAGCAGCAGGAGCGAGACCAGGGTGAGCCGCCAGTCGAGCGCCACCATGGCGACGACCGTGGCGACCACGGCGGTGAGGTTGGAGACCAGCGAGGTCGCGGTGGAGGTGACGGTCGCCTGCATGCCGCCGATGTCGTTGGCGATGCGGGACTGGACCTCGCCGGTGCGGGTCCGGGTAAAGAAGGCCAGCGGCATCCGCTGGAGCTGGGCGTAGACAGCCGTGCGCAGGTCGTGCATGACGCGCTGGCCGACCGTCGTGGAGATCAGGGTCTGCAGGACGCCGAAGACACTGGTGGTCACGGCGGTGAGGATCATGCCGAGCGCGAGCAGCGACAGCAGACCCGTACGCCCCTGGGGGATGGCGGTGTCCAGGATCTCGCGGAGCAGGAACGGCGAGGCGACCGACACCAGCGAGGAGGCGCCGACCAGCAGGCCGACCAGGGCGAGACGGCCCCGGTAGGGGCGGAAGAGGCGCAGGATGCGGCGCACCTCGGCCGGTGGACGGTCGGCGTCCCTCGGCGGAGGTGTCCAGTCGATCCGATCGGGTTTCATGGGCTCCTTCGTGGGATGTACGGCCGCCGCGGCCCGGGGCCGGACGCGGACGGGACCGGTCGGACCGGGCGGGGCAGCCGTATGGGGCGGCCGGGCGGATTTCGAGAGCCTAGCTCATTGTTACCTATGCTCACAATGAACGAGGTCCTGATATTGTTCCCTCCATGGAATTCTCCGACGCCGACGGTGTGCTCGCCGAGCAACTGCTGCGGGTGACCCGCAGGCTCCAGCGCATCCAGAGCCGCCAGCTGGAGCCGATGGGCATCACGCCCGCGCAGTTCCGGCTCCTGCGGACCGTCGCCCACTGCGACGGCCCGCCCCGGATGGCCGATCTGGCGCAACGTCTGGATGTCGTCCCCCGTGCCGTGACCACGCTGGTCGACGGCCTGGAGACGAGCGGACGGGTGCGGCGCGCCCCCGATCCGGACAGCCGCCGGGCGGTCCGGATCGAGATCACCGAGGAGGGGCTCGCCACCCTCCGTTCGCTGCGCGACGCGCGCCGGGCCGCCGCGGAGGAGATCCTGGCCCCACTGACCGCCGCTCAGCGCGAGGTGCTCGGCGATCTTCTGACCGCCCTGGTCAACGGGATGCCGGAGCGCCGCTGCTAGACATGTCACGGCGTAGGTGCGTCCGTTCGAGTGGCGCGCGTGCGCCCGGACACCGAAACCGAACGCCGAGGAGAGCCCGACATGCCACTGCTGGAGCCGAAGCCGGAAGCCCTCCGCCCCGGAGCCGCGCGTACTCCGTCCGTGGACCGGGTGGCCGCCCGGCAGGCTCCGGGCACGCCGGAGCCGCTGCGCGGCGACCTCGTCGCCCTGCTCGGGCCGGAGAAGGTGCTGTGGAAGGTCTCCGACCTGGTGAAGTACGCCTCCGACGCCAGCCCCTACCGCTTCGTCCCCCAGGTCGTCGTGGTCCCCCAGGACATCGACGACATCTCGGCGATCCTCTCGTACGCGCACGGAAAGGGCCGTGAGGTCGTATTCCGGGCGGCGGGCACCAGCCTCAACGGCCAGGCCCAGGGCGAGGACATCCTGGTCGACGTCCGCCACCACTGGGCGGGCATCGAGGTCCTGGACGACGGTGCGCGGGCCCGTATCCGGCCGGGCACGACGATCGTGCGGGCCAACGCCGCCCTCGCCCGGCACGGCCGCCTGCTGGGCCCCGACCCGGCCAGCGCCATCGCCTGCACGATCGGCGGGGTCGTCGCCAACAACGCCTCCGGGATGACGGCCGGCACCACGCGCAATTCGTACCGCACGGTCTCCTCCCTCACCTTCGTCCTGCCGAGCGGCACCGTCGTCGACACCGCCGCTCCGAACGCGGACGAGGAGCTGGCCCACGCCGAGCCGCGGCTGTGCGAAGCGCTGATGGCCCTCAAGGCGGAGATCGAGGCGGACGCCGGGCTGACCGCCCGTATCCGTGCCAAGTACGAGATCAAGAACACCAACGGCTACCGCCTCGACGCCTTCCTGGACGGCTCGACGCCGGTGCAGATCCTGCGCGGCCTGATGGTCGGCTCCGAGGGCACTTTCGGTTTCATCTCCGAGGTCGTGTTCGACACCCTGCCGCTGGACCGCCGGGTCTCCACCGCCCTGCTCTTCTTCCCGTCGCTGACCGCGGCCGCCGCGGCGGTGCCCCGTTTCAACGACGCGGGGGCGATCGCCGTCGAGCTGATGGACGGCAACACGCTGCGCGCCTCGGTGAGCGTCCAGGGAGTTCCCGCGGACTGGGCCGAGCTGCCCAAGGAGACGACGGCGCTGCTGGTGGAGTTCCGGGCCCCCGACGAGTCCGGTCAGGAAGCGTACGAGCGGGCGGCGGCGGCCGTCGTCGAGGAGCTCGACCTGGTCGCGCCCGTCGCCTCGGTGACCAACGCGTTCACCCGCGACGCCAAGGTCATCTCCGGCTACTGGAAGGCCCGCAAGGCATTCGTCACCGCCGTCGGCGGCTCCCGGCCCTCGGGTACGACGCTGATCACGGAGGACTTCGCGGTGCCGCCCGCCCGGCTGGCCGAGGCCTGCGAGGCCCTGCTCGGCCTCCAGGCGCGGCACGGCTTCGACGCCGCCGTGGCGGGCCACGCCGCCCACGGCAACCTGCACTTCCTGCTCGCCTTCGACGCGGCGAAGCCGTCCGACGTCGACCGCTACGCCGCTTTCATGGACGACTTCTGCCGCCTGACGGTGGAGCGCTTCGACGGCTCCCTGAAGGCCGAGCACGCCACCGGCCGCAATATCGCCCCCTTCCTGGAGCTGGAATGGGGCCCCAGGGCGACCGAGCTGATGTGGCGCACCAAGCAGGTCATCGATCCGGACGGGGTGCTCGCCCCGCGGATCGTCCTGGACCGGGACCCGAAGGCCCATCTGCGCGGGCTGAAGACCATCCCCGAGGTCGAGGCGATCGCCGATCCCTGCATCGAGTGCGGGTTCTGCGAGCCCACCTGTCCCAGCCACGACCTGACCACGTCCCCGCGCCAGCGCATCGTGCTGCGCCGCGAGATGATGCGGCAGCCGGGCGGTTCACCGGTGGAGACGCAGTTGCTCGACGCCTACGGCTACGACGCCGTGGACACCTGCGCGGGCGATTCGACGTGCAAGCTCGCCTGCCCGGTAGGGATCGACACCGGGGCGTTGATGAAGGACTTCCGCCACCGGCGGCACTCGCCGCGCGAGGAGCGGATCGCGGCGCTCACGGCGAAGAACTTCAAGGCGGTGGAGGCGGCGGCCCGGCTCGCGGTGGCCGCCGCCGCCCGGATCGGCGACCGGATCGGTGACGGCCCGCTGGAGACCGTCACCGCGCTCGCCCGGAAGGCGGTGCGCCCCGACCTGGTGCCCGAGTGGCTGCCGGAGATTCCCGGCGCCGCCGCCCGGAAGCTGCCCCGTACTTCCCGCACCGGAGCGAGCGCCGTCTACTACCCGGCGTGTGTGAACCGCATCTTCGGCGGCCCCGAGGGCCATCACGGCCCCTCGCTGCCGCAGGCCGTCGTCGCGGTCTCCGCCCGCGCCGGAAAGCCGGTGTGGATTCCCGAGGATGTCGCCGGGACCTGCTGCGCGACGATCTGGCACTCCAAGGGCTACGACGAGGGCAACACCGTGATGGCCAACCGCATCGTCGAGGCGGCCTGGGGCTGGACGGCCGGGGGAAGACTGCCGCTGGTCGTCGACGCCTCGTCGTGCACCCTGGGCATCGCCCATGAGGTGGTGCCGTATCTCACGGACGAGAACCGGGAGTTGCACCGCGAGCTGACCGTCGTCGACTCCCTGGTCTGGGCGGCCGACGAGCTGTTGCCGGAGCTGACGGTGCTCCGGAAGACCGGTTCGGCGGTCCTGCACCCGACGTGCTCCATGCAGCATCTGGGCGATGTGGAGCAGCTGCGCGCGGTCGCGGAGGCCGTCGCAGAGGAGGTCGTCGTCCCCGACGACGCCGGGTGCTGCGCCTTCGCGGGCGACCGGGGCATGCTGCACAAGGAGCTGACCGCCTCGGCGACGGCGAAGGAGGCCGCCGAGGTGAACGGGCGCACGTACGACGCGTATCTCTCGGCCAACCGCATGTGCGAGGTCGGGATGGACCGGGCCACGGGCCACTCGTACTACTCGGTGCTGATGGAGCTGGAGCGGGCGACCCGGCCGGGGGCCGTGACGCGCTGACCGCCGGGGCCGGCCGGCCCCGTATCCACCTCCGCACACAGGCCGGGCGGGCCCGCAGGCATCGGGCC
>NZ_JBHJQP010000013.1:0-72648 GCF_042262625.1 Streptomyces sp. NPDC056347
GGCGAACCGCCTTCACCGGGCCCCTTGGTCCGCCGGTGGATCAGAGGGCGCCGAGCGCCTGGCTGATGACGTCGGCGGCCTCGATGACCTCACGGGTCAGGGCGAGACGCTGCCCCTCGGCCTCGGTGTGGTTGCCGAGCAGGGACGTGGGCCCCCACAGGGAGATGGCGGCGACCACGTCTCCCGAGGCGTCCCGGACGGGGGCGGCGAGGGAGGCCCGGCCCAGGGCGCGCTCCTCGGCCTCCACGGCGTACCCGGTGCGGCGCACGGTGTCGATCTCGGAGTCGAGGAGATCGTGACTGGTGGTCGTGTAGTCGGTGTGCGCCGCGAGCGGCTCGGGGAGCAGCTTGCGGCGCTCCTTGGCCGTGAGCCCGGTGAGCAGGCACTTTCCGATGCTCGTGGCGTGCAGCGGGGCGCTGTGCCCGGCCTGCGTATAGGACTTGGGGGTGCGGGTCCCCTCGAAGTTGCACAGGAACATCAGCTCGGTGCCGCGCCGGATGGCGACGTTGGCCCCGAGCCCGGTACGGGTGGCGAGGTCCTGGAGGACCATGCGGGCGGCACGGTGCACCGGGTGGCGGTTGGTGGCGGTGGCGGCGAGCGGCAGGATGCCGAGGCTGAGGCGGTAGAGGTTGCTGACGGGGTCGCGTTCCACCATGTC
This sequence comes from Streptomyces sp. NPDC056347, assembly GCF_042262625.1. Taxonomy (NCBI): domain Bacteria; kingdom Bacillati; phylum Actinomycetota; class Actinomycetes; order Kitasatosporales; family Streptomycetaceae; genus Streptomyces; species Streptomyces sp. NPDC056347. The sequence continues at coordinate 659 of NZ_JBHJQP010000013.1, forward strand.
GAGACGTTCGAGGGTGGACAGCAGCCGGGACGTCGTGGAGGAGCCCAGTCCGGTGAGTTCGGCGACGTCCGAGACGCGTAGTTCGGCGCGGCCCGAGTCGAGTGCGCGCAGCACCGAGACCGCTCGTTCGACGCTCTGGTTCGTCCCGGCGTCGGTCGCCCGAGTAGCCATGACCCTCCTCATTCTGCAAATCGTTTGCACATTCTGCATCAGCATATCGTTTATTCGGCCACCCTGTTAGAGGAATTTGCCAGTTCATGGCCGGAAGGGACTCCTGCGGGGGTCGTGCTTCCGACAACGCGTGCGAGGGGCTGCCTCGCAGGCGCGCCGCCCGCCGTGAGACGCTGCGCCGCATGATCGCCAAGCTGCAGTGCGTGGTGCTGGACTGCGTCGACGTCGTCGAACTGGCCCGCTTCTACCGGGGACTTCTCGGCGGGCAGGTCAACCGCCCCGACCCCCGCTGGTCGACCGGGGACGCCTGGGCGACGCTGCACACCGACGACGGCGCGGTACTGGCCTTCCAGCGCGTGGACGACTACCGGCCGCCGCACTGGCCGGACTCCGCCCGCCCTCAGCAGTTCCATCTCGACCTGGCCGTCGAGGACCTCGACCGCTCGCAGGAGGACGCCGTCCGCCTGGGGGCGACACCGCTCGACGCGGGCGGCGGGACGCGTGGTTGGCGCGTCCTGGCAGATCCGGCGGGGCACCCGTTCTGCTTCGTCCGGCACTGACCGGCAGCTCCGCCCGGCGCCCGGCCGGTGACGCGGCACCTTGCCCCGGTGGGCCTACTGCCGGTCTTCCGTCAGCGCACATGGGACGTACGGGAAGAAGATGAGTACCCCGACTCAGGCATAGGAGCATCTCCACCCTTGACGATGAGGGCCGTACGCGACGAGAACCGGCATCGCCCGCATGCCGAACCCGCAGAGTCAGGGAGCCCGTTCATGCTCAGCCGCATCGCCGAGGTCCTGGTACCCGCAGCCGGCCGTCTGTCGGTGACCACCGACCCCGGCGCCGGTCTCGCGCCCGGGAGCATCGTGGCCGCGAACCATACGTCCCTGGCCGACCCCGCAATCGTGATCGCCGCGCTGCGCCGCCTCGGCGCCGAGCCGGTCATCATGGCGGCCGCGGGGCTGTGGCGGATCCCGCTGCTGGGCAGCGCGCTCGCCCGCGAAGGCCACATCCCCGTCATCAGAGGGGACCGCCGTGCGGCAGCCGCACTGGACCTCGCGGCACAGGCCCTGGAGCGGGGGCGGCTGGTCCTCATCTACGCGGAGGGCGGCCTGCCCCGCCGCCGGGACGTCGCGGAAGCGGCCCCCGGACCGTTCCGCAGTGGCCTGGCCCGGATCGTCGAGCACACCGGCGCTCCCGTCATCCCGGTGGGTCAGGCGGGTGCCCGCCGGGTCGCCTCGGGCAACGCCGCCAAGCAGCTGGCGGGCCTGGCGACAGCGCCGCTGCGCCGCCCAACCCTCCACGTGCACGTGGGTACGCCCCTGGAGCTGACCGGTGACCGCGCAGCCCGCACCGCACGGGCCCGTACAGCGGTGACCGCCGCCTGGCGAACGGCCGCCGCCCGCCTCCGCGAACCTGCCGCACTGTCCGGGTGACCATGTGGCCGGACGGCCGGTGGTGCAGTCCGGCCCGGGGCCGCTTTCCCGCGGGGGGCACTACGGCGCATCGCGCGAAAGCTACCCGCGCGCGGGCCAGGACGTCACCAACTCGACCGGCACCGCCGCCTGTGCGGCGGCCGCCGGGACCGTGGTGCGGCGTGGCGGAAGCGTACTGACCGGACGTCCCGGCAACGGCCTGGTCATCGCGCACGGCTCGGGCACGTACCCCTATTACGGGCACCTCAGCGCGTTCCGCGTTCCCCCCGATGCCCGGGTCGCGGCGGTACAGTGCATCGCGGACATGGGCGACACCGGCCATGTGATCGGTCCTCACCCGCACTTCGAGACCCACACCGGACGGCTCGGCTCGACCACCAACCCCGTCCCCTTCCTCGCCGCGCGGGGCGTGGACCTGGGCGGCGGCTGGCCCGTCATCAACCCCTGCGCCACCGGTGCGACCGTCAAGGCCATCCAGTACCTGATCACCCAGCGCGGCAGCGTGCTGGCCGCCGACGGGAACCATGGCTCGGTGTCGGTCCGCGCGGTCGAGAAGTTCCGGCCGCCAAGAAACTGGCGGCGGACGGCCGGGTCGGGCCGAAGGCCTGGACGAGCCTGGTGTACTCGCTGCGGCGCACCAGCTCGGCGGCGCATGTACGGGCCCTCCAAGTGGCGCTGAACGAGCACAGCGCGGGCCTGGCCGTCGACGGTGGCCTCGGCGCGGTGACCAACACGGCCGTGCGGTCCTTCCAGAGCGTCAACCGGGCCTTGCCCCCTGATGTCGGACACACGAGACACTGGATCCTGAGGATCTGAAAGAGTGTTTTGTCCTGGCAGGAGTGTTTGGTAACGCAGCGCTGCCGAAGATGATTACGGGATGTTGGTGCAGATAGAAGCAGTACAAAAGGCCCCGGGCGGTGCTACTACGGTCCGGGTGCGCTCGGAGGTGGGCACCGCCGCGGCGTTCTGGTGCGGGGACCCGACGGTAGTGGGTCGCGAGCATCATGTGGAGTGGACTGTCGATGAAAGGGTGGCCTGGGATGGCAACACGCGGCCAGCCACTTTGTCCTCACCCGCGTTGAGCGAGGACGGCGGTCAGGTTGTCTTCCGGGGTCGGTTGAGTCTCACGGGCGATGGTGGGGCCCTGCTGGAAGTGGCCGGCACCCAGATCCTGTTCGACCTCTCCGACCCGCCGCCACAGATGGCAAGTGATGGAACATGGGTCGAGGTCCGTGTGCAGCGGAACAGCATCAGCCTGTGGCCCTACCTGCTGTGATTCACAGAGCCCGACTCTGTCGCCGTTCAGCTGTCCCGCCGGTTGCGGGTTGATTCGCGGGTGAGTCTGCGGCTCATGAGGTCGATCATCGCGACGCGGATCACGGCTTCGGAGCGGTGCGGGTGGCTCTCGTGGTGCCGGGACAGGCGGCGGTGGTGCATGAGCCAGCCGAAGGTCCGCTCGACGACCCGGCGCCGCGGGATGACCTCGAAGCCCCTCTGGCTGGGGTCGCGGCGGGTGACTTCCACGTCGATGCCGAGAGTGGCCCCGTGGCCGATGACCTTGATGCGGTAGCCGGTGTCGACCAGAACCGTGCGGGACACCGCGCCGGGCAATCACGGGTTTGATGCCGCGTTTCCACAGCAGCCGACGGTACTTGTCGAAGTCGTAGCCGCGGTCGGCGAACAGGCGCTTGGGCCTGCTGCGGGGCCGTCCGCGCAGCCCAGGTATCGGCGGAATTGCACCCAGCAGCGGGATCAATTCCGTCACGTCGTGACGATTCCCTCCGGTCAGAGAAACGGCCGGCGGAGTACTGTGCCGGTCAACGATCACGTGGTGCTTGGGGTCTGGGTGAGCGCGGTCAACCGGAGATGGCCCGACATCTCTCCCTCCTATCAACGCGCTGACGTGTGAACCGTCGATCGCGCAGTCGTCCATCTCCAGCTTTCCTGCGGTCCGCAGCTCGGTCGGGAGTACTTGATGCAGGCGGGGCCAGACACGGCCTGAGTCCAATCGTGCAAGCGTCGCCAGCTGGTGATTCCTGGGCAACCGATCAGCATTGCGAGCACGTCTCTCCAGGCCACTCCCTTGCGCAGGGCATACACGATGCCCGCCAGTGCCACCCGGTCGGGAGTGCGCACTGGTCCAGGGGGTCGGTGCCTGCGCGCCGGTGGTGAGGGAAGCAACGGCTCGACACGCTCCCAAAGGTCATCAGGAACGAGATTGTCAGTCACGTGTCGAGATCTCGGCCTGGTCGAAGCGACGTGAGTGCTGTGACGTCGGCCGGTCCCGGTCCTCCAGCGGAAGGCTCCACGGCCGACCCTTGCGGACCGCGTCCGCTCCCCCGCGACGCAGAACCGCTATCAGCCTCCGGAAGGCACGCGGGCTCAGCCCGGTGGGGCTATCCAGGAAGGCTCCGACGCCGTGATCACACCAGCCACGTCGTGATCACCGCACCTGGAGCAGCATGATCATTCAGATGCGGGAGCTCAGCCGCAGTGCAAGCAGGCGGCGTAGACGAGCAGAGGACCCCCGAAGAGTCCCGAGCTTCCTCACCTCGTCCGTCTCAAGCTCCGGCCTGCCCGCGAGAGCAAGCACAGCGGCGTAGGGCCTTTCGCCTTCGTCAAGCTTCGCTGCAACGCCATCGAGCACAGCTCGGAGAACGATGCGGTTTGCACCTGGACGTTCGGCCAGTAGGCGAAGGAGCCGGTTGTCGTTCCAGACACTGTCGCGAGCCTTGCTCAGCTCCAGGAGAGCCGCGGGCGGGGTGTGAGGATTGGTGGCCAGAGCCTGCCAGACGAAGGGGTACGGACACTGAACGAGGCGGTGTAGGACAGAGCCGTCCTTTTCGGCATGCGCCAGTGCGAGGTAGTCGGCAGGCGTGGGCACGAAAATAACCTCTCAGTACAGTCGAAGCCGTCATCTTGGCATTGCGGCTGGCCATCAACAGACACCTGGACCGCCCAACCGCAGCTCACCTCGACCAGCAGTTAGACGGTGTCCTATGTGGCGATCGCTCGTTGGGCTGTTCATGGGGCGGGATACGTGGAGTTGGATTGTTCCGGACGGGCTGTGGGAGATCGCGAAGCCGTTGATCCCGCCGTCGAAGGTGCGCCCGCAAGGTGGCGGGACACAGGACACACCTGATGAGACGCTGTTCGCGGCCATCGTCTACGTGCTGGTGAGCGGGTGTGCCTGGCGGGCCCTGCCACCGTGTTTCGGGGTCTCGAAGTCGACTGCCCATCGGCGCTTCGTCATCTGGTCCAGGGCCGGTGTCTGGGGCCGGCTGCACGAGGCGATACTCGACCGCATCGACGAGTGCGGCCTGCTCGACCTCTCCCGCGTAGTCCTCGACTCCGCCCATGTACGGGCCAAAAAAGGGGCGAACTCACAGGCCCGAGCCCCGTGGACCGGGGTAAGCCGGGCTCCAAGATGCACGTCCTGTCGGACGCGAACGGACTGCCCCTGGTCGTCGGCGTCTCCGCCGCCAACACCCACGACAGCCAAGGACTGAAGCCCATGGTGGCCGGTCTCCAAACGAGACACGATCCCCACCGCGGCTGGCATTACAAACCCCGCAGACTCCACGCCGACAAGGCATACGACATCCCTGACCTGCGTAAATGGCTGCGTGGGAAGCGCATCGGCGTCCGTATCGCCCGCAAGGGAATCGAATCCAGTGAACGGCTCGGACGCCGAAGGTGGGTCATCGAACGCACCATGTCCTGGCTGTCCGGCTACCGCAGACTCAACCACCGCTACGAACGCCACCCCCGCAACTACCTCGCCTTCCTCGGCCTCGCCGCCGCACTCTGCTGCTACAAACGCCTCCTTCGACTCACCACATAGGACACCGTCTTAGTGGACAGCCCTTGCGCGGGGCCCGTCCCGGCGACCCTGAGATCGGGCTCCTCGAACCGAGGCGGACAGCTCTCCTGGAGAGGAAGCAAGCAGCTCAAGCGAGCCTTCTTCCTCTCCGCCTTCGCCGCTCTGAGCGCCTCGCATTCCCTGGCCTATTGCGACAAGGGGATCGCGCGGGGCACGCACCACACCCAGGTTCCGCCCCGCTCTGCCTGGCCCGACGCCGGGCAGACGTCCTCTTCGTGATGCTCGGCGACGGAACCTTCTACGAACCGCGACCGGCCGGCCCATGGCCGCCTTCCCTGTCAGATGTCACCGCGCCGAGGAGTCGGGGCCCACCTCCAGGACAGCCAGCAGCTCTGCGAAACGCCGGTCCTGCGAGGTTCCCGCGGCCAGCTCGCTCAGTGCATAGGCCGTGGTCTTGAAGCCGTCCCCGTGATGGAACTCCGCGCCCCACGAACCAAGCCGCACCGAAGCCACCTCGCCCAGTCCCAGGCGGTGGGTCCCCCACGGGTTGACCGCCACGATCCCGTCAGGGCCGACCTCAAGCCGGACCCTGAGAATCATCCACCAGAAGAACAACGCAAAGCCAATGGCCAGCCCCGTCCACAGCCCGGCCGGCCGTGCCGTCTCGACGCTCGGAGAGGAAACCCACCCAGCCCAACCGACGAGCGCCGTCACCCCTGCAACGGCCGGGATGGCATAGCCCGCCACGCGAGCCACGCCACCCACTCGCCATACCGACACCGAGTCCCCACCCTGGTAGTCCATACCCGCATTGTGAGCCAGGCAGCTTGACCAACCACATAGGAGCACCTTCCCCGCGGGCGGGCGGGGCGTCCTCGCGTTCAGCGGGAGTGACCCTCACGGGTGGCGAGATCGGCGGGGAGCTCGTGCGGTGCGGCGCCGTGCGTGCGGAGATAGCCGGAGAGGGAGCCGTGATGGCTTCGGATCCACAGGAGGGCGCGCCCGAGGTGCTCGGGCGCGACGGGACGTGTGTTGTGCCCCCGCAAGGCCGGTGCCGGTGCCGTTGCAGGGGTGAGGTTGAGCTCGGTGTTGGTGCGCACGAAGTCTGCGGTGACCTCGGCTTCGGTGGCACCGAACAGGCTCTGCAGGACGGCGATCACCACACCGGTACGGTCCTTCCCCGAGGCGCAGTGGACCAGGACCGGTGTCGGGTGTTCGGCGGTCAGTTGCCGCAGCACGCTCAGCACAGCACGTCCGGCGTGCTCGGCCATCGACGGGTAGAGCTCCATCTGCTCCTGCGGCCACCGCTGCTCGGCGTACACGGGCACATGCAGATACTTGATGCCCGCGCCGTGCAGGCTGTCGGGGCGTTCGGAGACCTCGGGTCGGCTGCGCAGGTCGACGACCGTACGTACCCCTATCTCCTCCAGCTCCTGCGCACCCTGCGCCGTCAGGCTGTGCAGGGCTCCGGAGCGGAAGAGCACACCATGCGGAAGTGTTCCCACTCCACCGGCGTCCCGGAAGTTCCGTACGCCATCGATGCTGGTCGGCGGTGCTGTCCCCGCGCTGTTGTTCGCCATCAGCCCACTCTACGTCCCCGCAGGCCGGGGAAATATTCCGGGGCTGAGTGTGAGTGGGAGACGAGTATTTTCGACCCCTACCCCTCTGGGGGTGGCTTTCATCGATACGAAAGCACGAGGAGGGGCGTTCGCTCATTCGGCTGTCTTGACTCTCTATTTCTTCGTCATTCTGCGGGAATTATGAGATCGGCTGTGACTTCGAAATGGAGTCAGGTGGTTTCGTTTCCGGCGAGGAAGAGCCTAATGCGGCACTCGTCCTCGAGGTGGACAAATACTTGCTGCCCCCAATATTCGGTGAGGCGCTGCCCGACGACAATGAGTCGGCGTCGGTCCTCAGGTGTACGGGCCGGGAAACGTGTCCAGCCGTGGTCGGCGATTTGGTTGCCGAATTCGCTGAACAGAACGTTCCGGAAACGCTGCTCTTCGTCCTCGGTCAGCGGAGTGGCGGAGCCGTCCGCGGGGAGTGACCTGACGTTGTAGAGATCTCGTATCACCTTGTGGCTCCTGTCCGTTCGGGTTCGGCGCTGCGAGCCTACTCCCGGCCTGGTCCGAGGCAGGCTGTCCAAGGAGCCCGGAGGGGTCGGTGTGCTCCCTTGGCCCCGCGAGGCCAGCTGAAGGATGTTCGGCCTTTGACGTGCGGGCTGGGTCGACCAGGCGTTTTGGTAGGTGGCCGGGCATGAGGGTGATTGGGTGCAAGGGGCATTATTGAATTGTTTGTTGGTGGTTGGGGGTTTGGTTTGTGTGGGGGGGTAGTGTGGGGTGGGTATTGGTCGGGTGTGGGGGGAGTGTGGTTGGGGTGGGGGTTGGGTTGGTGTTTCGGGTTTTGGGTCCGTTGGTGGTGGGTGTGGGTGGTGGGGGTGAGGTGGTGGTGGGTGGTGGGCGTCAGCGGGCTGTGTTGGGTGTGTTGTTGTTGAATGTGGGTCGGGTGGTTCCGGTGGATGTGTTGGTGGAGGCGGTGTGGGGTGGGTGTCCGCCGGTGACGGCGCGGACGCAGGTGGCGATTGTGGTTGCGGGTTTGCGGAAGTTGTTTCGGGGGGTGGGGTGTGGTGAGGGGGTGATTGTGACGGTGCATCCGGGTTATGTGTTGGAGGGTGGGGGTCATTTTGTGGATTGGGTGGAGTTTGGTGGGTTGGTGGGTCGTGCGGAGTTGGGGGTGAGGGAGGGGCGTTTGGTGGAGGCGGCGGGTTTGTATCGGGAGGCTTTGGGTTTGTGGCGGGGGCGGGTGTTGGAGGGTGTGTCGGGTGTGTTGGTGGAGGAGGAGGGGGTGCGTTTGGGGGAGTGTCGGTTGAATGCTTTTGATGATGCGACGGCGGTGGAGTTGGCGTTGGGGCGGCATTATGAGTTGTTGCCGGGGTTGGGTGGGGTGGTGGGGGAGTTTCCGTTGCGTGAGCGGACGCGGTGTCATTTGATGTTGGCGCAGTATCGGGCGGGGCGTCGTGCTGAGGCGTTGGAGTCTTTTCGGTTGGCGCGGGGGTTGTTTGTTGAGGAGTTGGGGTTGGAGCCGGGGCCGGATCTGTGTGGGTTGCATGAGTTGATTCTGCGGGATGATCCGTCGTTGGTGGGGGGTGAGGGTGGTGTGTTGGGGGTGGGGTTGGTGGGTGGTGCTGGTCTGGTGGGTGGTGTGCTGGCTGCGGGTATTGCCGGTCCCGGTGCCGGGTTTGGTGCCGGTCCTGGGCTTGGTGCGGGTGCGGGTGCGGGTGCTGGGCTTGGTTCGGGGGTTGGTGTCGGAGCTGCTGGTGTGGGTGTGGTCGGTGGTGCGGGGGTTGGGGTTGGGGTTGGTGTCGGGGCTGCTGGTGCTGCTGCTGGTGCTGGGGTGGCTGCCGGTACTGGTGGTGTTGACGCTGTGGGTGGTGTTGACGCTGTGGGTGGTGTTGACGCTGTGGGTGGTGTTGATGCTGTGGGTGTGGGTGTGGGTGTGGGTGTGGGTGTGGGTGTGGGTGTGGGTGTGGGTGGGGGTGTTGTGGGTGGTGGTGAGGTGGTGGTGCCGTCGGAGTTGCCGCCGGATGTTCCTGGGTTTACGGGGCGTGTGGGGGAGTTGGGGGTGTTGGATGGTTTGGTGGGGTGTTCGTCGGGGGTGGGGTTGGTGACGGGTGTGGCGGGGGTGGGGAAGTCGGGGTTGGCGTTGCGGTGGGCGCATCGGGTGGCGGGTGAGTTTCCTGATGGGCGGTTGTTTGCTGATTTGCGGGGTTATGACGAGCGGGACGAGCCTGCGTCGGTGGCGGATGTGTTGGGGAGGTTTTTGCGGTCGTTGGGGGTGTCGGGGCAGCAGATTCCGGAGGTGTTGGAGGAGCGGGTTGCGTTGTACCGGAGTGTGCTGGCGGGGCGTCGTGTGTTGATTGTTCTGGATAATGTGCGGACGTTCGGGCAGGTGGCGGGGTTGTTGCCGGGGGGTGGGGAGAGTTGTGTTCTGGTGACGAGCCGGGATCAGTTGGAGCAGTTGGTGACGTGGCCGTCGGGGGCGCGGGTGCATTTGGGGGTGTTGCCGCGGGAGGAGGCGGTGGAGTTGGTGGGGAGGATTGCGGGTGAGGGGCGGGTGGTGGGTGCGGGTGGGGATGTGGTGCGGTTGGTGGAGTTGTGTGACCGGTTGCCGTTGGCGTTGCGGATCGCGGCGGCGCGGTTGGCGTCGAAGCCGCATTGGTCGGTGCGGCATGTGGTGGTGCGGTTGAGTGATGAGCGTCGTCGTCTGGATGAGTTGAGTCAGGGGGCTTCGCGGGTCAGGGCGGGTTTTGAGTTGAGTTACCGGTATTTGTCGGTGGATGCGGCGCGTTTGTATCGGCGGTTGGGGTTGGTGGATGTTCCGGATTTCACGTCGTGGGTGGCGGCGGCGTTGTTGGGGGTGGAGGTGATGGATGCGGAGTTGTTGTTGGAGGATTTGGTGGATACGCAGTTTCTTGAGGTGGTGGGGGTGGATGCGACGGGGCGGTTGCGTTACCGGTTCCAGAGTTTGTTGCGGTTGTATGCGCGGGAGCGTGCGGGGGAGGAGGAGTCGCGGGGGGCGGGGCGGGAGGCGTGCCGTCGGGTGTTCGGGGCGGCTTTGGTGATTGCGCGGGAGGCGTTCGGGCGGGAGAACGGCGGGGGTGTGGGTGTGGTGGGCGGTGGCGCGGGGGCGGATGCGGATGCGGGGGTGGGGGTGGTGGATGCGGATTTGATGGAGGAGTTGCTGGCGGATCCGTTGGCGTGGTTCGAGGCGGAGCGGTTGTGTCTGGTGGGGATGGTGGAGCAGGCGGCGGGTTTGGGGATGGCGGATCTGGCGTGGGGTCTGACGGGGGTGGCGTCGGTGTTGTTCGAGACGCGGAGTTATGTGGAGAACTGGCAGGGGTGTGCGGTGGTGGCGTTGGGGGCGGCGCGGGTGGCGGGGGACCGGTTGGGGCAGGCGGTGATGCTGCATCATGTGGGGGCGGCGGCGTTGTTGCGGCAGAGTATGGACGAGGCGAGGGCGCGGTCGTTGGAGGCGTTGGGGTTGTACGGGGAGCTGGGTGTGGAGGTGGGGCGGGCGTTGGTGTTGCGGAATCTTGCGGTGGTGGACCGGTTGCAGGGGGATCTGGTGGCGGCGGAGGGGCGGTTGCGTGAGGCGTTGCCGGTGTTCCGTGGGGCGGGTGATGTGCTGTCGGAGTCGTCGGTGTTGCAGAACATGGCGCAGTTGGCGTTGGACCGTGGGCTGTTGGAGGAGAGTCTGGGGTTTGCGCGGGATGCGGTGAGGGTGGCGGAGTCGGCGGGGGTGTCGCGGAGTCTGGCGCAGTGTCTGTACCGGCTGGGGAGTGCGCAGTTGCTGGCGGGGCGGGCGGAGGAGGCGGAGGAGTCGTTCGTGCGGGTGGAGGAGTTGTCGCGGGTGAAGGCGGATACGCATGGTCTGGCGCATGCGCTGTACGGGTTGGGGCGGGCGCGGGTGGTGCTGGGGGAGGCGGAGTCGGCGGAGGCGGCTTTTGTGGAGGGGCGGCGGGTTGCGCGGGGTCTGGGGAGCAGTGTGGTGGAGGGGTCGATCCGGTTGAAGCTGGGGGTGCTGCTGCGTGAGCTGGGGCGTGTGGAGGAGGCGCGGGGGGAGCTGGCGGGAGCGGGGGAGCTGTTCACGCTGAGGGGGGCGACGCACTGGCAGGAGGAAGCGGCCCGGGAGTTGGAGCTTCTCCAGGGCCCGCCGGAGAAGGAACCGCCGGTGGAGGGGGCGGCTGGGAAGGGGCTGCCGGTGGAAGGGCTGTCCGGGTAGAGGCTGCCTGGGAAGGAGCTGTCCGGGGAGGAGCTGTCCGGGGAGGGGCTGTGCGGGAGGAGCTGTCGGGGGTTTGTCTGGGCAGGGGTGTCTGGGGAGGGGCTGTCGGGGAGGGGGCGGGGGACCGGTCTGTTTTGCCCCTGGCCGGTTGAGGTGTTGTGGTGAGGTCGGGCGGAGTGCCGGATCGGCCGCGTCTTCGGTGCCGGATGCCGAGCCTTTTCCGGGCTGCTGATTGTGCCGGCCATGGGGGTGCGGTACGGGTGTGAGGACGCCGGGGGCGTGTCGGGGGCGGGGGAGGGCGGACGCCGGCTCGTGAAGCTCTCGCGCGTACCGGCGACCCGGTTACGTGCAATGGATGTGCCATCCAGTACCAGGTGTGTCATGCCTTTGGTGCGGCAGCGGTCCAACACCGCATAGAGGTCGGGGGTTTGGTCTGCGAGGGCGTTGATGCCCTCGCGCAGGTGGCGGTGGCGGTGGCGGTGGCGGTGGCTGGTTGTCTGGGATGCCCGGGTGTCCCGGGCGAGGCGGTGGATACAGCCTCGCTCGCACAGCCTTGCTCAGGGAATCAGCGTGGCACCGGCACCGTCTGACGGGGCGGGCCCGGCGCCTGCGCTCCGTTCGGGGTTTTGATCTGTCGGCGGTGCAGGGCCGGCGACCGGGCCGGGTGGTCCGTGATGTGGTTCGGGGTGTCGAGTGTGGTGATGTGGGTGACCCATGTGCAGCCTCTGGGTTGTTGCGGCTGTGATCTTGTGGTGAGGCCTGTCCTGCCAGAGGGGTATTGCCTGCTTCTGCGGTCGGGCATGGCCTGTCCGGCTCGCTTTCGCCAGGGGTGTTTCATGCCGTTTCGTACAGGTCGTTTCGCTGAGAGGGCGTTGCTGAGCTTCTTCAGCGTTGCGGCTCCAGGGCGCGGACGGCCTTGGCGATTGACGTCATGGGGTTGGGGCTGCCCGGGATCTGCGGAAGATCCGCCAGGGCTTCGGGCGTGCGACGCCGCGTTCGACGGGTGTCCGTGCCGTGGCCAGGGCACGGTTCCGGGTTTTCTCGGTGGGTGTGAGTTCCTGCCGCGGTCTGCGTTTGATGGCGGTGGTCAGCCAGGGGCCGGCGCTCTGGTGGGCGGGATCGGCCGCGATGGGATCGCCTTGGCGCTCGCGGATTCGGATGATCCGGTGGGTGCGGGCGGCGGTCAGGTCGTGGGTGCGGCCCGGCAGGGCGGGCGAGAGCCACAGCGGCCGGCCGCCGGGGTCGGTGGCGACCTGTGCGTTCACGCCGTGGCGCCGATGTTTGTGGGAGTGGTCGGCCCGGCCGTCGCCGACCCGGTCGCGCTCGGCGGGGGTCCCGTCGAGCAGGACGAAGCCGGGATCACGCTCGCGCAGCGTCTTCAGCAGACCCGGAGCACGTGCGGCGAGCAGGTCGACGACCGCGCTGTGTATGTGTGGGTGGTGGACTCGCTGGTCCCGAACCCGGCGGCGATCTCCGCCGAAGTGGTGTGCTCGCGCAGGTACACCAAGTGCCACTATCGCTCGCCGGGACGGACGTAGCGTGCGGCGCCGGTCCGCCCTCACGGGTGACGATCAGCATGGTGACCCACTCCACGAGTGCGTGCGGCAGGTCGATTGCGGCAGGATGGATCACCAACGAGGCCCCCGAGCAGCGTGATTGAGACGTCGGACATCTCGGTCAACAGCCCGGGGGCCTCGGCCGTTGCGCTTCACGGACCGTCACCCGATCGGTGGCCGCATCGAAGGAGCTCATTGGTCGGCCCGTTCTTCCCGGGGGCCGGCGGGCGAGCCGGCTAACGCGTCACGCGGTGGCGGAGGTAGAGGACTCCTGAGGTGAAGGTGCGGGACTCGACGAGTTCGAGATCGACCTGGCGCTCGTGCCGGGGGAAGAACGGAGTGCCGCCGCCGACCAGTACCGGGTAGACCCTGGCCCGGTACTCGTCGATCAGTCCCGACGCGGCTGCCTCGGCGGCGAGAGTCGCGCCGCCGATCGCGATGTTGCCGTCTCCCGGCTCGGCTCGCATGCGCTCGATCTCCGCGGCCAGGCCACCGGAGGCCAGGCGGGCATTGCCCTGTACCGCCGAGAGCGTGGTGGAGAACACCACCTTGGGGAGCGGTTTCCAGATCGCGGCAAACTCGAGTGTGGAGAAGCCGAGCGATGGATTCTGGCCGGCGGTCTCCCAGTACAGCATCGTCTCGTACAGCCGTCGTCCCAACAGGTGGACGCCGGTCTCTCGCACCTCGTCGGTGGCCAGGCGAAAGACTTCCTCGTCGGGCGCCGTCCAGTCGAAGCCGCCGTCCGGCCCGACGATGTATCCGTCGAGTGAGACGCTCATCGAATAGGTCACGCTGCGCATCAGGGGTCCTCCTCGGTGACGGGTTCGACAGTACGGCCGCCGGATGCCGCGGGACTCGTCGCGGCTCACGAGATCTCCTGGGCCGAGTCACCTCACGGGATCATTTCGTTGAGAAAACCTCAGTGAGTGGAGAAGAAAAAGAGAGAGACGGGGTAGTGCGCGGAAGAGGGATGGCGCAGGCGGGGTGCGGGGCGTTTCTGCTTTTTCGGGTCACGGGGGTGAGGGGGTGTTCCGGGGTTCCGGTGTTCCGGGGGTGCGGGGTGTTGCGGGGTTCCGGGTGGTGGGGGTTTTCTCGGGTGTCGGTGCGGTGATATCGCGTTGATAAGAGGGGTGTTTAGCGTCGTCGCTGAGATTCTTTTTCCCCGAGAGAGCTGTGGAGTCTGTGATGCCGCTTGCCCCTGCGGTGCCCTCGTTCGCCGTGATTCCCGGTGCGGATGTGCACCGGGTCCTCGACGGCCGGCACGAGGACGTGGTCCGGATCGTGGAGTCGGCCTACCGTGTGCACGGTAGTGGTGACACGGTCAACCCGCCGTCGTACTTCCTGACGTTTCCCGACCGGCCGGACTCGCGGATCATCGCTCTGCCGGCGTCGCTGGGCGGCAGTGCGGGTGTGGACGGCATCAAGTGGATCTCCAGTTTCCCGCGGAACGTGGAAGCGGGTATTCCGCGGGCCTCGGCCGTTCTCGTGCTCAACGACCCGGTCACCGGCTACCCGATGGCCTGTCTGGAGAGCTCGATCATCAGCGCGGCCCGTACCGCCGCGTCGGCGGCGCTGGCCGCCGACGTTCTGGCCCGTGGCCGGGGGCGGGGAAGGCCGCGGCGTATCGGGTTCTTCGGGACCGGGCTGATCGCCCGGTTCGTCCATCAGTACCTCACCGGTACCGGATGGAGTTTCGAGGCGACCGGCGTGTACGACGTGTCGGACACCCATGCCAAGGGGTTCGCCCGGCACCTGGAACGCGAGGGAGACAACGGCACCCTCACCCTGCACACCAGCCCCGAGGACCTGGTCCGCTCCAGTGATCTGGTCGTCTTCGCGACCGTCGCCTCCGCCCCGCACGTCACCGATCCCGCCTGGTTCGCCCACCATCCGCTGGTCCTGCACGTGTCCCTGCGCGACCTGTCGCCCGAGGTGATCCTCGCGTCCGCGAACATTGTCGATGACGCCGAGCACTGTCTGAAGGCCAATACCTCCCCGCACCTGGCCGAACAGGCCACCCGGGGACGCGACTTCATCGACGGCACCCTCTACGACGTGCTGACCGGCACCGTGGACGTCCCCGGCGACCGGCCCGTCGTCTTCTCGCCGTTCGGCCTCGGTGTCCTGGACCTCGCGGTGGGCCGCCATGTCTACGACACCCTGCACCAGCGGGGCGAACTCGCCGTCGTCGACGGCTTCTTCCACGAGATGCGCCGATACGGCTGAGGAGGAGACCGCCATGACCACCCTGCTCGACAGCCCGCCCAGGCCCCGCCACCCCGCCCCCGGCCGTGTCACCGTCACCGTGACGCAGTCGGCCCCCGCCCCCCATGACCCGCTCGCCCTGTACACGGCCCTGCACACCCGCGACCCCCGGGACGTGTTCCTCCTGGAGAGCCTCAACGGCCCCGGACAGACCCCCGGTGCCACCGTCGTCGGTCACGGCCTGCTCGCCGAGATCCGCGTCCACGCCGACCGTGTCACCGTCCACGGCTCCACCCCCCTGACCGCCGCCGTCCTGGCCGTCGCGGACCGCACCGGCCTGACCCCGCGGCCCGGCAGCGAACGCGGCCTCACCCACGGCGAACAGACCTGGCAGTTCCTGCGCGCCGTGCAGGACCTGTTCACCCTGCACAGCGACCGCCCCCGCGACACCTACGCCTTCGGGTTCCTCGCCACCCTCGGCTACGGAGCCGCCTGGCACATGGAATCCCTCCCCGCCCACAACCGCCCCACCAGCACCAGCACCAGCACCCGCACCAGCACCAGTGACGGTGACGGTGGTGCAGGGCCCGACATCGTCCTCGGACTGTTCCGCGACACCCTCTGGTACGAACCCGCCGCCGGCCCCCGAGCCACCCCCGGCACCGGTGCGGGTGCGGGCGCGGAGACGGGTGAGGGCGTGGAGAGGGATGCGGGGGTGGTGGTGCGCAGACTGACCGCGTGCAGCGACGCCTTCCCCCCGCCGCCCGCACCCGGCCCGCTCGACCAGGCCCTCACCGCCCTCACCACCCCACCCGCCGCACCCGGACCCGGACCCGGACCCGCAGTCGGGCCCGCGCCCGGACCCGGACCCGTACCCGCAGTCGGGCCCGTACCCGTACCCGGTGCTGGTGCTGGTGCGGGTGCGGGTGCTGGTGCTGGTGCTGGTGCCGGGGTGGGGGGTGGGGTTCCTGACGCGCCCCCGCCTGCCCGGGTCAGCGACTCGTGCGACCGCGAGACGTTCCTCGCGCGGGCCCGCCGCTGCCTCGACCACATAGGCGTCGGTGACATCTACCAGATCCAGATCGGCCACCGCATCGACGTCACCACCTCCCTCACCCCCCTCGACGTCTACCGCCGCCTGCGCTCACGCAACCCCTCCCCGTACATGTACCTCCTGCCCAGCGCGGGACGCACCGTGATCGGCGCGAGCCCCGAGGTGCTGTTCTCCACCCGGGGACACAAGGCCGTCATGCGGCCCATCGCGGGGACCGCGCCGCGTTCCGGCGACCCGGCCACCGACCGGACCCGGGTGGCCCGTCTGGTCGCCGACGAGAAGGAACGCGCCGAGCACGTCATGCTCGTCGACCTGTGCCGCAACGACATCGGCCGCGTCTGCGTCCCGGGCACCCTGGACGCACACGGACTCATGACCGTCGAGACGTACTCCCACGTCTTCCACCTCGTCTCCACCGTCGAGGGCACCCTCGCCGACGGCCACGACACCTGGTCCCTGCTGCGTGCCACGTTCCCGGCCGGCACCGTCACCGGCGCACCCAAGATCCGCGCGATGGAGATCATCGAGGAACTGGAGAACCAGCCGCGCGGCATGTACGCGGGCGCGGCCGGTTTGATCGACCTGCGCGGCTGGAGCCAGCTGGCCCTGTGCATCCGCACCGTCGTCCACGACCCCGCCACCGGCACCTACTCCACACAGAGCTGCGCGGGCATCGTCGCCGACTCCTCGCCCCGGGCCGAATGGCACGAGACCCTCCACAAGATGGGCGCCGCCTACTGGGCACTGACCGGACAGGAGCTGACACCGTGAAAGTCCTGCTCGTCGACGCCTACGACAGCTTCACCCACATCATCGACCAGTACCTGCGCACCCTGGGCGCCGACACCCGCGTCGTACGCTCACGCACCCGCACCCCCGGGCAGCTCGCGGCCCTGCGCCCGGACGCGGTCGTGCTGGGACCCGGGCCCGGGCACGCGGCCGACTCCGGCCACGTCGAACTCGTCCACCGCTTCGCCGGACACGTACCGCTGCTGGGCATCTGCCTGGGCCACCAGGCGATCTGCCTGGCCTACGGGGGCCGGGTCACCGTCGCGCAGCGGCTGCGGCACGGCAAGACCAGCCCGGTGCGCCACGACGGGGCCGGGGTGTTCACCGGGATGCAACCGGTGATGACCGCCACCCGCTACCACTCGCTGATCGCCGAGGAACCCCTGCCGCCCGCCCTGCTGGCCACCGCGCACGCCCAGGACGACGGATACGTCATGGGCCTGCGCCACCGCACCCTCCCGGTGGAAGGAGTGCAGTTCCACCCGGAATCCGTCACGACCCACAACGGGGCACGGCTCCTGGACAACTTCCTCACCAGTGCCCGCCAGGCCCGCTCCCCGGCCCTGGGGACGGCACGAACGGGCCGGGGGAATATGCCGGACGGGACGGACAGGTAATGACACCCGGTGAACCCCCGGCGGGGAAGCTCCGAAGACAGTTCGGAAGGAAGACCGCAAAGGAGATCGATAACATGCCCCCGGGGCTGGAATATCCCGGTCCGGAAGGGCCTGAGCAGCAGTTATATCAATTTTATTGCCGGGTGGGGCAGGGAGAAGTCCCGGCGATAATGAATCGAAACCGGTCCTTCCTAATGTTCTGGATGTCGGAACGAACCGCACCAGTTCATATGGGGGGAATACACCATGGAGATCAGGACGATCACAGGGAAGATCCGGAAGACCGCCGCCGTCGCGGCCGCGGCCGCCGCCGTGTTCGCCGTGGCTCACACGGCCACCGCACCGGCCCCGGCCGGCCGGCACATCGCCGCCGCGGTCCTGGACGACCCCTGGCACCCGGGCACCGCTGTCACGGCCGCCGGGGTCCTGGACGACCCGTGGCACCCGGGCACCGCTGTCACGGCCGGTGCGGTTCCGGACGACCCCTGGCACCCCGCTCCCGCCTCCCTCGTCCTGGACGACCCGTGGCACCCGGCCCCCACCGACCCCACCACCCCCGCCACCACCCCCGCCGTTTTTGCACAGGGCACCCTGGACGACCCGTGGCACCCGGCATCGGACGCCTGACACGAAGAAGGAGAAGACCGTGAGCGCCACGACACCGCGGCAGGACCCCTCCTGGCCCCTGCTGCTGGGACAGGTCCTTCAGGGCCGGGACCTGACGGCGGCCGACACCGCCTGGGTGATGGACCGGGTGATGCGGGGCCGGGCCACCGACGCGCAGATCGCCGGATTCCTCGTCGCCCTGCGCGCCAAGGGCGAGACCGTCGACGAACTCGAAGGACTCGTCCACGGCATGCTCGCCCACGCCGTCCGCATCCACGTACCGGGCCGGACCGTCGACGTCGTCGGCACCGGCGGCGACGGCGCCCGCACCGTCAACATCTCCACGATGTCCGCGATCGTCGCGGCGGGAGCCGGAGCCCGGGTCGTCAAACACGGCAACCGCGCCGCGAGTTCGGCCTCCGGCTCCGCCGACGTCCTGGAAGCCCTCGGCGTCACCCTGCGCCTGCCGCCCGAACACCTCGCCGCCGTCGCCGCCGAAGCAGGCATCACCTTCTGCTTCGCCCCCGACTTCCACCCCGCGATGCGCCACGCGGCCGGGCCGCGCAAACAGCTCGGCATCCCGACCGTCTTCAACGCACTGGGCCCGCTCACCAACCCGGCCGCCCCCACCGCACAGGCCATCGGCGTCGCCGACGCCCGGCTGCTCCCGCTGATCGCCGGGACACTGGCCCGGACGGGAGGAAAAGGCCTGGTCTTCCGCGGCGACGACGGCCTGGACGAACTCACCGTCACCACCACCTCCACCGTCCTGAGCGTCGACGAAGGGGGAAAAATCACCCGCGAACGCTTCGACCCGCGCGACGTGGGCATCGCCCGCGCACCACTGGAAGCCCTGCGAGGACAGGACGCCGCCCACAACGCGGCCGTGGCCCGGCGGGTCCTGGACGGCGAACACGGCCCGGTACGCGACGCGGTGCTGCTCTCGGCGGGGGCCGCGCTGGTGGCGGGGGAGAGCGCGGCGGGCCGCAGCGTCACCGAACGCCTGGGCCGGGCGGTCGAAGCGGCGGGCCGGGCGATCGACTCCGGCGCCGCGGCCGCCACCCTCGACCGGTGGATCACGGCCACCTCCACCCCCCGCCCCCCAGCCACAACCACAGCCACCGCGACCGCGGCTTCCGTCCCCGGCGAGGCCGCCGGGAAGATCAGGGTCGTGACGGCGGCGTGAACACCGCACACCGGACCGGCCGGCAAGAAACAGCGAAAGAGACACAGAACAGCCCGTGCCGCGGCCCGCACCACCCCGCCCCCACCACACCCGCACCTCCCGCAGCAGACACGTCCCGGGGGGCACCCAGGCCCCCCGGGACGTGCGTGACCTGGAGGACGGGCAGGGTGCCCGGGGCCTCCGGGGTGTGCGCGATCTGGGGGACGGGCAGGACACCCGGGCTCCCTGGGACGTACGTGACCTGGAGGACGGGCAGGGCACTCGGGGCCTCCAGGACGTGCGCGGTCTGGGGGACGGGCAGGGTGCCCGGGGCCTCCGGGGTGTGCGTGACCTGGGGGACGGGCAGGACACCCGGGCTCCCTGGGACGTACGCGGCCTGGGGGACGGGCGGGGTCCCCGGGGCGGGCGTGGTCCCGGGGACCCCTGGGACGGGCAGGGCGGGCGGTGCCGCAGTGCTGCCGTCACCGTACGGAGGAGGGCGCGAGAACCTCCGCCGCCGTACCCGCCGTACTCGCCGTACCGGACCCAGCCGCCCCAGGTCCGCCGGCCCCGGCTGCACCTGCTGTCCCGGGCACGGCCGCTGCGGGTTCGCCGGTCCCGGACCGGGCGGTACCGGACCGGGCGGTACCGGTGCCGGGCGCGGCTGCTCCGGGTCCGCCGGCACTGGTCCCGGTATCCGCTCCGGGCCCCCCGGCACCAGCACCGGCACCGGCACCGGCACCAGCACCGGCCCCGGCCCCGGTTCCGGGCGGTCGGGCGGGGCGGGGCTTCTCCCGCCGGATCCAGGACAGGGCCGGCGAGGTCAGTGCCGTGGTGACCAGGGCCATCAGCACCAGCATCGTGAACAGGTCGGGCCCGATCACCCCGAGCTCCAGCCCCAGGTTCAGCACCACCAGCTCGGTCAGGCCCCGGCAGTTCATCAGCGCCCCGATCGCCATCGCGTCGCGCCAGGACTGTCCCGCGAGCCGGGCCCCGGCCGTGCTCCCGCCCCACTTGCCCGCCACCGCCACCACGAGGACCGCCCCCGCCCACAGCCACTGCACCGGATCACCGGCCAGCAGCGACACATCGGTGTGCAGCCCGGTCGACACGAAGAACAAAGGCAGCAGCACCGGAACGCAGAACGCCCGCAGCCGCGCCGTGCACCGCTCGACGACCGCCGACCCCCGAGGAGTGACCAGACCGAACACGAACGCCCCGAACAGGGCATGCACCCCGATCCGGTCGGTGGCCAGCGCGGACAGGCACAGGCCGCTGAACAGCACGACCAGCACCACCGCGTCCGCCCACCGCCCGGCCCGCACCGCCCACCGCGCCAGCAGCGGACGCAGCACCCCGGCCATCACGGCCAGGAACACCGCGGCCCCCGCCGCCGTCACCAGCGCCTCGACCGCCGAACCGCTCGTCGAGACCGCGACCACCGCCGCCAGCAGACACCAGGCCGTCACGTCGTCGACCGCCGCGCACGCCATCGCCAGCGAACCGATCCTGGTCCCGCACAGCCCCCGGTCGGTCAGAACCCGCGCCAGCACCGGGAACGCGGTGATACTCATCGACACCGCGATGAACAGCACGAACGGCCACCGCCCCACCCCCTCGGGCGCGAACCGGCCGAACATCCCCACCGCCAGCAGCGAACCCAGCACCAACGGCAGCACGATACTGGCCTGACTCACCGACACCGCCGTCCCCCGATGCCCCCGCAGCGCGCCCAGATCCAGCTCCAGACCCACCAGGAACATGAACGCCAGCAGCCCGATGTTCCCGAACGCACCGATGTACGGAAGAACCGACTCCGGGAACAGCCAGGCCTGCGCCGCGGGCGACACCCACCCCAGCAACGACGGCCCCAGCACAATCCCCAGCGTGATCTCACCGATCACCGGCGGCTGCCCCAGCCTGCGGAACAACTGCGCCCCGGCCTGACACGCCAGGATCACCACCGGAACAGCAACCAGCAGATCCGGCAGCGGATCACGAACCGACATGGCCCACCCCCTCCCGCACCACGGCCACCGCACGCGACCACGACCCGTAACGCCGCCGCCCGTACAGCAGCGGCTGCACCGACTCCTCGCACGTGAAACCACGCACCCGCACGAACACCGCCGTGTGGTCACCCACCTCCCGCGTCCCCACCACCGCACAGTCCGCGACCGCGTGCGCGGCCCGCGTCAGATGCGGACCCCCCGCACCCAGCGGCAGCCGCCACTCGCACCGCGCGAACCGCCGCGGATCACCCGAGGCGAACAGATCGGACACCTCCTGCGCCCCCTCATGCAGCAGATTCAGCGCCAGCTGCCCACTGCGCAGCACACCGGCCGTCGTCGGACTACCGGTTCTCAGACAGACCACGAGCGTCGGCGGGGACAACGCCACACTCGCCAGGGACGTACACGTCATCCCCCACGGCCTGCCATCGGCGTCCAGCGCCGTCACCACCGACACACCCGAAGGGAAACCGCCCATCAACGGGCGTATGTCGGCATCCACACCAGCACGATCGGTCATGACAAAACTCCTCCTGTCGAAGACATGTGCCGCGCACCCGGCAGCCGGCCGGACAGGAACCCCGGCTGCCGGGCACGCAGGGCGGCACGGCTGCTACTTCTCGATGCCGTGCAGCTGACGAAGCACCTCGAGATTGCTCGGCAGCGAATTCAAGAGCTCCTGCTGCTCCTGCTTGACCCGGTCGAACATGGCCTGCGCACCCGCCACCGCATCCGGCTTGTGATACAGCGCCGGCAGCGGCGCGTCCGGCTCCAGGCCCAGACCCGCGAAGATGCAGTAATACCGCTCGTTCGTCCAGAAGTTACGGAACTCCGCATCGAAATTCCCGTAGTACGTCGCATCGTCCGTCGCCGCCTGATTCACCGGAAGACCCGCCTTGTACGCGTCGATCTTCTCCCGGATGCTCCCGGGAAGCCTCAGCTCCTTGTTCGCCCGCCAGAACGGCGAGTCCGTACGCGGCGCGAAATAGAAATGCGTCTGGATGAAGTCACGCGTGTCGTCGAACATCACCTCGATTTCCTTGTTGAAGTTGTCGACCAGCACCGGATTGAACGTCCGGTCCGGGAAATGCTTCGCCAACTGGTACGCCGCCGCCGTGATGAAATAGATCCCGGTCGACTCCAACGGCTCCAGAAAAGCCCCCGAAAGACCGATACTGACCACGTTCTTCACCCAGGCCCGCCGGTTGCGCCCGACCCGGAACTTCACATGGTTGAACTCGGTCTTCTCCGGGTCCAGCCCCCACAGCTCGCAGAACTCCGCGGTGGCCTCCTCCTGCGTCGTGAAACGGCTGGAGTACACATAACCCGTACCGAAACGGCCCGGCATCGGGATCTTCCACGACCATCCCGACGACATCGCGATCGCCGACGTGTACGGCTCCACCCCATGGGCACCGTCGTCGTGCGGCACGGCCGTGGCCACCGCCCGGTCGCACAGCAGCTGGTCGCTCATGTCGATGAACGGCTCGCCCATCGCCCGGTTCATCAGCAGACTCCGGAAACCCGAGCAGTCCACGAACAGATCCGCGTCAAGGACCCGGCCCCCCTTCGTGTGCAGCGCGGTCACGAAACCCCGCCCGTCCTTCTCCACCCGCGTCATCTCGTCCTGCACATGACGCACCCCCTGCTTCCCCGTCGCGAACCGGCGCAGGAAATCCGCCACCAGCGCCGCGTCGAAATGCCACGCGTACCGGGTGGGGGAGGAACCGTCCAGATGCCGCGGCGCCCTGTTCGCATCCATCAACGGCGCCTCACGGAAACAGGCATAGTCGTACGGCTCGTCGGTCAGACCCTCGAACTTGTTCTTGAACCAGTAGTGCGACATCGGAACACCCTCGTGCTCCGGACTGATCCCGAACGGGTGATAGAAATGGTCCGGCCGACCGTCCTCCAGCTCACGCGGACCACTCTGGCCCCGGCCCGGAGTACGCCAGTTGATGAAACGCACCGCCATCTTGTAACTGGCGTTGCACTCCCTCATCCACTCCTCCTCCTCGATCCCGAGGAAATCAAAGAGAACCCGGTGCAGATTCGGCACCGTCGCCTCACCCACACCGATCCGCGGAATACCCGGCGCCTCCAGGACCGTCACCTCGACCGTCCGATGCAGCGCCTTCCCGAGATACGCGGCCGTCATCCAGCCCGCCGTACCCCCGCCGAGGACCACGACCTTCCTGATGGAATTGTCACGTGCGAAAGTACCCGTCATATCGAATCTTCCCTCCGGTGAACCGAGCTGACTTCCCTTCGGACAACTCGGGGCGGCAAGAGTCGACACCCCGCCTACAGCACTTCTATAAACCGGAACAAAAGGCTGAATGACGTCGCCCCGCGCCAGGACTTATGGAGCGCGTATAGCGCACAGGCACAGCATCGGACCTGTCGATTTCCATGAATCCGCACCCCCAGCAGAGGATGGCCGCATCACATGCCGAGCACAGAACGGGAGCCGAGAACGGGGCTGAAAGGCATCCTTTCCACCGTGGGAGGAACCCCGCTCGTCGAGCTCGAACGGTTGATGCCGGGGTTCACCTCACGGGTATTCGCCAAGGTGGAGCGCTTCAACCCCGGCGGCAGCGTCAAGGACCGCTCCGCACTGAACATGGTCACCGCGAAGATCCGCTCGGGCGAACTCGTCCCGGGCCGCTCCACCGTCATCGAGTCCAGCTCCGGGAACCTCGCCATCGGACTCGCCCAGATCTGCGGCTACTACGGGCTGCGCCTCATCTGCGTCGTCGACAGCCGCACCACCCGCCAGAACACCGCGATCCTGCGCGCCTACGGAGCACAGGTCGAGACCGTCACCGAACCCGACCCCGCCACCGGACAGCTCCTGCCCGCCCGCCTCCACCGGGTCGCCGAACTCGTCGCCACCACCCCCGACGCCTACTGGCCCGACCAGTACGCCAACCCCCTCAACCGCCAGGCCCACCACACCACCATGCGCGAAATCGACCAGGCCCTGAACGGCAAGGTCGACCACCTCCTCCTCGCCGCCGGAACCAGCGGCACCCTCGGCGGCTGCGCCCAGTACATCCGCGAACACCGCATGAACACCACCGTCCACGCCGTCGACGCACTGGGCAGCGCCCTGTTCGGCCCCCCGGCCGACTGCACCCGCCTCGTCCCCGGCCACGGCGCCTCCGTCGTCCCCCGGCTGCTGCGCCCCGCCGACGCCGACCACGTCATCCACGTCGGCGACCTGGACTGCGTGGTGGGCTGCCGCACCCTCATCGCCCGCGAAGCGATCCTGGCCGGCGGCTCCTCCGGCGCCGTCGTCGCCGCCCTCACCCGCCTGGCCCCCACCGTCCGCCCCGGCTCCAACGTCGTGATCGTGCTCCCCGACGGCGGCGACCGCTACCTCGACACGATCTACGACGACACCTGGGTCCAGCACCACTTCGGCGACGTCACCCACCTGTGGAAAAACCCGCCGACCACCCACCTGACCAGCCAACTCGCCGATATAGCCAAGTAATAGCGCACCACCGCACGCTGTTTTCGTCCCACCACCCCGCACCCACCCACACCCCGGAGACACCACCATGAGCACCCAGACCGCCGACCTCACCACCGAGCGCAAGACCCAGATCAAGGAGCTCGTCTGCGACATCCTCGAGCTCGAGCTCGACGAGGTCACCGACACCAGCCTCTTCAAGGAGGAGCACGACGCCGACTCCCTGCGCACCATCGAGATCCTCGCCTCCATGGAGCGCACCTTCGGCCTCGTCCTGGAACAGGCCGAGCTCAGCCGCATGATCAACCTGGCCGGCGTCTACGCCGTGGTCGCGGAGGCCGAGGGAAAGTGACCCGCACCACGAACGACACCACCACGCCCACCCCGCCCCGCCGCCGGGTGGTCATCACCGGCCTCGGCGTCGTCACCAGCATCGGCACCGGAGTCGACGCCTTCGCCCAGGGCCTGCGGGCCGGACGCAGCGGCGCCAAACCGATCAGCGCCTTCGACACCACCGGCTTCGCCTACTCCAACGCCTGCGAGATCACCGACTTCGACCCCGAAACCTGGCTGCGCGACACACCCGCCGACGAACTGGGCCGCGCCGCCCAGTTCGCCGTCGCCGCCAGCCGGATGGCCGTCGCGGACGCCGGACTCACCGAGAACGACGTACAGGCCAGACGCACCCTGGTCTCGGTCGGCACCACCGACGGCGAGTCCCGCGACCTGGACCACCTCACCGCCCTCCAGGTCGACCGGGGCGACGACCACCTCGACGCCACCGTCGCCCGCCGCGTCTGGCCCGGCCGCCTCTCCGCCGGCATCGTGCGCGAACTGGGCCTGCGCGACGTGGAAACCGTCACCGTCCCCACCGCCTGCGCCGCCGGGAACTACGCCGTCGGCTCCGGCTACGACGCGATCAGCGCCGGAGACGTCGACACCGCCCTGTGCGGCGGAGCCGACGCCCTGTGCCGCAAGACGTTCACCGGCTTCTACCGCCTGGGCACCATCGCCCCCGACGTCTGCCGCCCCTTCGACGCCGACCGCCAGGGCATCCTCACCGGCGAGGGCGCCGGCATCCTCCTCATGGAATCCCTCGACTCCGCCCTCGCCCGCGGCGCCCGCATCTACGCCGAGGTCCTGGGCTACGGACTGTCCTGCGACGCCAGCCACCCCGTCGCCCCCGACCGCGACTCCATCGCACGCT
Organism: Streptomyces sp. NPDC056347; assembly: GCF_042262625.1. Classification (NCBI taxonomy): domain Bacteria; kingdom Bacillati; phylum Actinomycetota; class Actinomycetes; order Kitasatosporales; family Streptomycetaceae; genus Streptomyces; species Streptomyces sp. NPDC056347. Next base: position 26,559 of record NZ_JBHJQP010000013.1, read on the forward strand.
GCATCACCGCCGCCCACAAGAACGCCGGCATCCAGGCATCCGACGTCGACTTCATCTCCGCCCACGGCACCGGCACCAAAGCCAACGACGTCACCGAGGTCGGCGCGATCCGCCAAGTCTTCGGCGACACCCTGCCCCGCACCGTCTCCATCAAATCAATGATCGGCCACACCATGGGCGCCGCCAGCGCCCTGGCCGCCGCCGCCTGCTCCCTCGCCCTGCGCGAAGGATTCATCCCCCCCACCATCAACCACCGCACCACCGACCCCGGCTGCGCCGTCGACTGCGTACCCAACCAGGCCGTCGAAGCCGAACTGAACGTCGTACAGAACAACGGCCTCGCCTTCGGCGGGAACAACGCCGTCCTCATGCTCGGCCGCTGGAACACCCCCACCCCGACCGCCGCCACCCCGACCGCCGCCACCGCGGCATGAACCGGCCCACGCGGCCCGGAAAGGAGCCCGCCCCATGACACCCCACGCGCCCCCCACCGCCCAGAACCTGGTCATCTCGGGCTGGGCCGTCTCCAGCCCCTACGGACTGGGCCGGGACCAGTTCACCACCGGACTGCACGGACACCACCGCGCCGTCACCCCCCTGGACACCACCGCCTGGCCCGTCCCCTACACCGAGGCCGGACTCATACCCGGCTTCGACATCAAAACCGTCCTCGGCCGCAAGGGCACCCGCTCCATGGACCGGGTCACCGCCATCGCCGCCACCACCGTCGGCATGCTCCTGCAGGAATACGGCACCAACCTCACCAGCGCCCCCGAGGACACCGGCCTGGTCCTGGGCACCTCCGGCAGCGTCCAGTCCATCATGGACTTCACCCGCGACGCCCTCACCGGCCAGGCCCCCTACCTCGTCGACCCCGCCAGATTCCCCAACACCGTCATGAACTGCCCCACCGGGCACAGCGCCATCCGCCACACCCTCAAAGGCCCCAACGTCACCGTCTCCGGCGGCGCCACCACCGGCCTCCTCGCCCTCAACTACGCCTCCCGGCTGCTGCGCGGCGGCCACGCCACCACCCTCCTGGCCGGAGCCGCCGAGGAATTCTCCGTCCAGCGCGCCCGCCTCGAACACGTCGCCGACCACGGCGGCCACAGCCCCGAACCCCTCGGCGAAGGCGCCGCCCTCTTCCTCCTGGAGAACGCCGCCACCGCCGACGCCGGCCACCGCACCGTCCTGGCCACCGTCCTGGGCTGCCGCTTCCGCGCCTTCCAGCACACCGGCCACGCCGCGACCGTCCTCGGCGAATGCATCGACGACATCCTCACCTCCACCGGACACACCGCACACGACATCGCACTCATCGCCCCCGGCACCCCGCCCGGCATCCTCGGCAAGGAAGAGACCGCCGCCCTCGACGGCCTGGACGCACCCCGACTGCCCCTGCGCCCCCTCATCGGCGACACCACCGCGGCCACCGCCGCCTTCCAGCTCGCCGCCACCCTCGCCACCGCCGCCGACCGCCCCGAACTGACCGGCCGCCTCGCCCTGGTCACCGCCCTCGACCGCGACGGCACCACCGGCGCCGCCCTCCTGCGCCTGGGCAACTGAAAACCACCACCCCGCCCCGCAGCACACCCACACCCCGCCCCGCAGCGCCCCCGCACCCCCGCGCGCACGGGGCCTGCCCACAGCACTCCCAGAAAGGGCACACACCCATGTCCGACACCCCCAGGCCCGTCGCCCTGGTCACCGGCGGATCACGCGGCATCGGACGAGCCGTCGTCGAGGCCCTCGCCCGCGACGGACACGACGTGGCCCTGTGCTACCAGTCCCGGTCCCAGGCCGCCGCCCTCGCCGAGAAAGCCGCCCAGGAACACGGCGCGAACACCCTCGCCGCCCGCGTCGACGTCACCGACCGCGACCAGGTCCGCACCTTCACCGCCCACGTCGAAGACACCCTCGGCCCCGTCACCACCCTCGTCACCGCCGCCGGCATCGTCCGCGACAGCAACCTGGCCACCCTCACCGACGACGACTGGGACGCCGTCGTACGCACCAACCTCGACGGCACCTACAACTTCGCCCGCGCCCTCGTCTTCCCCATGATGAAACGCCGCCGCGGCACCGTCATCACCCTCTCCTCCGTCGCCGCCCGCGGCCAGGCCGGCCAGACCAACTACTCCGCCTCCAAAGCCGGAATCATCGGCTTCACCCAGGCCCTGGCCAAGGAAGGCGGCCGCGCCGGACTCCGCGCCAACACCGTCGCCCCCGGCTTCATCACCACCGACATGACCGGCCAGCTCACCGAAAAATACGTCAAGGACATGACCCGGAGCATCCCGCTCGGCCGGTTCGGACAACCCGAAGAAGTCGCCGAACTCGTCGCCTTCCTCGCCTCCGACCGCGCCGCCTACATCACCGGACAGGTCCTCTCCATCGACGGCGGCCTCGTCGTCTGAACACCCCCGGCCCCTCCCGTGATCCCAAGGAGCCCGTCATGACCGCCCGCCCCGCCACACCGCCCCGCTTCTACTTCAACCTGCGCAGCCCCTACAACTTCTTCGCCCTCCACGACGCCGCACGCAACCACCCCCACCTCCTCGACCACGTCACCTGGCGCCCCTTCTGGGAACCCGACCCCACCAGCGAGAAACTCCTCACCCAGGCCGCACCCGCCGCCGCCTTCCCCTTCCACCCCATGTCCCGGGCCAAACAGTTTTACATCCTGCGCGACGTCCGCCGCCTGGCCGCCGACCGCGGCCTCACCCTCACCTGGCCCGTCGACCGCAACCCCTGGTGGGAACCCGCCCACCTCACCTGGTTCCTCGCCGAACGCGAAGGACTCGGCCGCACCTGGGTCGAGCGCGCCTCACGCGCCCGCTGGCTCGAAGGACGCGACATCTGCGACCCCGCCACCATCCGCGAACTCGCCGAGGAAATCGGCCTGGACGGCACCGAGACCGACCAGGCCCCCCACCACCCCCTCATCCGCGAACAAGGCACCCAGGCCCTCCTGGACATCCACCGCGACGGAGTCTTCGGCGTCCCCTACTTCATCAACGGCAGCGAACCCTACTGGGGCCTGGACCGCCTCCCCGCCTTCGCCGCCACCCTCACCACCCCCACCACCGAAACCACCACCGGTACCGGCCTGCCCGACCAGCCCCCCGCCGGCCGCACCACCGACATGAGCCACGCCGGAGGCTGCGGATGACCACCACCACGCACCAGACCCTCCCGCTCACCGCCGTCCAGGAAACGATGTGGACCGCCTACCGCGTCGCCCCCCACAGCGCCGCCTACAACATCGTCATGCCCCTCCTGCTCCGCGGCCCCCTCGACCCCCACGCCATGGCCCGCGCCGTCACCACCGTCGCCGACCGCCAGGAACTCCTGCGCTCCGCCTTCACCGAACAAGACGGCCGCCCCGTCCGCACCCCCTGCCCGCACCCCCCGGTCACCCTCGAGACCCACGACCTCGACACCACCGACGACACCACCCTGCGCCACGCCGTCCACGAAGCCGGAGCCCGCCCCTTCCACCTCGAAACCAGCGCCTTCCGCGTCGTCCTGCTGCGCCGCTCCGACACCGAATGGGCCCTGGTCACCGCCGCCCACCACATCGTCAGCGACTTCACCTCACGCTGGCTCCTGGTCCGCGACCTCCTCGACGCCTACACCGCCCACACCACCAACACCCCGCCCGCCTGGCGCCCCCTCACCGCCACCTACACCGACCACACCACCGAAGAACACCGCCACACCGCCTCCGAATCCGGACAACGCGCCGCCGACCGCTGGCGCACCTCCCTCCACCACGCACCCGCCGCCCAGCTCCCCCTCGACCGCCCCCGCCCCGCCGTACGCTCCCTGAAGGGCGGCACCGTCACCCGCACCCTCGACACCACCACCGCCCAGAACCTGGACACCGCCGCCGCCACCGCGCACGTCACCCCCTTCGCCTACCTCCTGGGCGTCTTCCAGGCCCTCACCCACCGCTGGAGCGGCCAGGACGAATTCGTCCTCGGCGTCCCCGCCACCAGCCGCATGGGCAAAGCCCACCGCGACATCATCGGCTGCTACCTCAACACCATGCCCGTACACGCCCGCTTCACCCCCGCCAGCACCTTCACCACCACCGCACAGCAGGCCGGCGAGAACGTCATGCAAGGCATGATCAACATCCGCTACCCCTGCGCCCTCGCCTTCCCCCAGGCCACCGTCTTCCGCACCGCCCTCTTCCTCGTCCAGATGGACCGCATGGACCCACCCGTCCCCAACGTCCCGCCCGGACACACCACCGGCCCCTCCATCCCCTACAAGGGACTGGACATCGCCCTCATCGACGTACCCCAGCAAGAAGGCCAGCTCGACCTCCTCCTGCGCATCGAACAGACCCCCCACGACATCACCACCGTCTTCTCCTACGACACCGACATCCTCGACCGCACCACCGTCGAACGGCTCGCCGACGGCTACGAACGCATGCTCACCGCCGCCGTCACCGACCCCGACACCCCCGTCACCGCCGTGGAACTCGCCACCGCCGACGAGACCGCCGCCCTCCTCGCCCTGGGCACCACCACCTCCGACGACTTCGACGACTTCGACGACTTCGCGTCCTTCGAGAACTCCTGGGAACCCCGATGACCCTGCGCATCGCCATCGCCGGAGCAGGACTCGGCGGCCTGACCGCCGCCGCCGCACTCCACCACAAAGGCCTCGACGCCCACGTCCACGAACGCGCCACCACCCTGCGCGAACAAGGCGTCGGCATGCACCTGGGCCCCAACGCCACCCGCCTCCTGCACCGCCTGGGCCTCGGACCACAGCTCCAGCAGTGCGCGGTACGCCCCGAGGCCCTGGAAATACGGGCCTTCCACAACGGCGCCACCCTGACCCGCCAGGACATGGGCCAGACCTGGCAGGACCGCTACGGCGCCCCCTACTGCACCGTGCGCCGCGGCGACCTCCACCGCATCCTCGCCTCCCGCGTCCCCGCCGACCGCATCCACACCGGCAAGGAACTCGTCCGCCACGAGGAAACCCCCCACGGCGTCCTCCTGCACTTCGCCGACCGCACCACCGCCCACGCCGACGTCCTCATCGGCGCCGACGGCATCCACTCCGCCCTCCGCGCCGCCGCCGCCCCCGCCGACACCCCCCGCTACTCCGGCGACAGCGCCCTGCGCGGCACCGTGGACACCACCGCCCTGCCCGGCCTGGACCCCGCCCTGATGTACATGTACGCAGGCCCCGCCGCCCGCCTCCTGCTCTACCCCATCGACGCGGGCCGCCGCTTCACCTACGTCGTGGTCACCCCCACCCCCGAAGGCGCCCCCGAATCCTGGACCAGCACCGGCGACCGCACCGACCTCGAAACCGCCCTCACCGGCTTCGACCCCGCCGTCCGCGCCCTGACCGCAGCCGCCCACGACGTACGCCGCTGGGCCCTGTACGACCGCGCCCCGCTGGAACGCTGGAGCACCCCGCGCACCACCCTGCTCGGCGACGCCGCCCACCCCATGCTCCCGTACCACGGACAGGGCGCCAACCAGGCCATCGAGGACGCCGTCACCCTCGCCGTCTGCCTGAAGGAAGCCGCCCCCGGCCCCGCCGGCACCGCCGCCGCCCTCAACCGCTACGAACAGGCCCGCCGCCCCCACACCACCCGCGTCCAGCTCGGCTCCCGCACCCCCCACCACACCAGGAACACCCCCACCGCGACCACCCGCCCCACCGACGCCGGCAGCATCGACTGGATCCTCGGCCACGACGCCGAAGCAGCCCTCACCCCGGAACCCGGCACCCTCCACGCCGCCTGACACACCCGCACCACCCGCACCCCCAGGGCCCCTGACGCTCCCCGAGCCAGGGGCCCCACCCATGCCCCGCCGGAACGTACACGCCCGGCATAGGGCCCTGATAGGCCACCGCCCAACCATGGCCATGACCGACCACACGAAAGGACACCGAACTGATGAGCGAACAGCACGACGAGCAGACGTCCTACCGCGTCGTCCTCAACGACGAGGAGCAGTACTCGATCTGGTGGACCAGCCGCACCCTCCCCGACGGCTGGCACGCCGAAGGCACCGAAGGCACCCGCGAACAGTGCCTCACCCGCATCAACGAACTCTGGACCGACCTGCGCCCCCTCAGCCTGCGCCGCCGCATGAACACCACCACCACCGCCGCCTGACCGAACCGGCCGCCGGATCCGAGGCCCGGCCCGCGCCCCCACCGCGCCGCCCGATCCCGATGAAGGAGAGATCGTGAACGACCCCACACTGTCGGGACCGCACACCGGCGCGACCGCCCGGCCCGCGACCCCGCCCCTGCTGCCCCAGCTGTTCGCCGCCCAGGCCGCCCGCACCCCCGACGCCCCCGCCGTCATCGGCACCCGCACCCACACCTACGCCGAACTCGCCGCCCGCGCCGAACACTTCGCCACCCACCTCCACCAGGCCGGCCTGCGCCCCGGCGACCTCACCGGCGTATGCCTGCCCCGCGGATTCGACCTGGTCGCCGCCCTCCTGGGCATCTGGCTCGCCGGCGGCACCTACGTCCCCCTGGACCCCCACCACCCCGCCGCCCGCATCGCCCTCGTCCTGGACGACACCCAGGCCCCCCTCACCCTCGCCGACCGCACCACCGCCGCCAAACTCCCCGCCACCACCCGCACCCTCATCACCGACACCCTCACCGACAAGGCCCCGGCCGCACCCCGCCCCGCCCCCGACGGCGCCCGCCCCGCCTACATCCTGCACACCTCCGGCTCCACCGGCCGCCCCAAGGGCGTCGTCGTCCCGCACGCCGGCATCGCCAACCGGGTCCGCTGGCTCGCCCACCGCCACCGCCTGGGCCCCGCCGACCGGTTCCTCCTCAAGACCACCATCGGCTTCGACGCCGCCGGACTCGAACTCTTCTCCCCCCTCATCAGCGGCGCCGCCCTCGTCCTGGCCCCCGACGGAGCCGAACACGACCCCGCCGCCCTCCTGAAAGCCGTCGCCGACCACGGCGTCACCGTCCTGCAGGGCGTCCCCTCCGTCTACCGCCGCCTGGTCGAAGAACCCGGCTGGGCCCACGCCACCACCCTGCGCCTGGTCTTCAGCGCCGGCGAACCCCTCCACGCCGACCTGTGCCACCGCATCCTCCAGGGCGCACCCCACGCCCGGATCTGGAACACCTACGGCCCCACCGAAGCCTCCGTCGACATCACCGAACACCCCTGGAACCCCGAACAGGACACCGGCGCCGTCCCCATCGGACGCCCCATCGGCAACATGCGCGTCCTCGTCCTCGACCCGGCCGGACACCCCGTCCCCGTCGGCGTCCCCGGCGAACTCCACACCGGCGGCCCCCAACTGGCCCTCGGCTACCTCCACCGCCCCGACCTGACCGCCGAACGCTTCGTCCCCGACCCCCACACCCCCGGCCACCGCCTCTACCGCACCGGCGACCAGGTCCGCTGGCGCCCCGACGGCACCCTCGAATACCTCGGCCGACTCGACCAGCAGACCAAGGTCAACGGCGTACGCATCGAACCCGGCGAGGTGGAAGCCGCCCTCACCGCCCACCCCCGCCTGCGCAACGCCGCCGTCGCCGCCGTCCCCGACCCCCGCACCACCGGACAGCGCCTCGCCGCCTGGATCCAGCCCCGCACCACCCCCGCACCCCGCCCCGACGAACTGCGCGCCTTCCTGCGCCGCACCCTGCCCGACGTCCTCGTCCCCACCCTCTACACCACCGTCACCACCTGGCCCCTCACCGCCAGCGGAAAAACCGACCGCACCGCCCTGCCCGACCCCGCCGACACCACCACCCCCGACACCCGCATCCCCCCGCGCACCACCACCGAACACACCGTCGCCGAAGCCTGGGCCCACCTCACCGGCACCCCCGCCGAACAGATCGGCGCCACCTCCGACTTCTTCCAGCTCGGCGGCTCCTCCCTGATGCTCACCCGCCTGTGCGAACTCCTCGCCACCCGCACCGGCACCCGCATCCCGCTGCGCGACCTGTTCACCGCGACCACCGTCGAAACACAGGCCCGCCTCCTCACCCGCCCGGACACCGGCACCGACCCCGCTGCCGAAACGATCCTGCCCGCCCCCCGCACCCCCCGGGGCCTGCCCCTGTCACCCGGCCAGCAGAGCATGTGGCTCCTGCACCAGCTGCGCCCCGACAGCAGCGAGTGGAACGCCCCCGTCTTCCTCACCCTGCCCGCCCACTACAGCGACACCACCCTCGAAACCGCCCTGAACGCACTGGCCGACCGGCACGAGATCCTGCGCACCCGCTACCTCCCCGGCCCCGACGGACCCGTCCAGGTAGCCGACGCCCCCCGCACCCGCCCCCCGCACCTGCGCACCGCGACCGCCACCACCCCGGCCGAACTCAACACCCTGGTCCAAGAAGAGTTCGCCCGCCCCTTCGACCTGGAGAACGGACCCGTCTGGCGAGCCCTGACCGTACGCCACGACACCACCCTCCACGTCATCCTCTCCCTGCACCACATCGCCTGCGACGGCTGGTCCTCCGTCGTCCTGGAACGCGACCTCACCGCCCTCGCACAGGCCGCCCACACCCGCACCCGGGCCAGCCTGCCCGCCCTGCCCCTCCAGTACGCCGACCACGCCGTCCACCGCCGCGCCCTGCTCACCGACACCTTCGTCGCCCGCGAACTCGACCACTGGAAAACGGTCCTGGACGGCATCACCCCGCTCGACCTGCCCGCCGACCGGCCCCGCCCCCCGGTCCGCGACGCCGACGGAGCCGTCCACCTCTTCACCGTCCCCGCCGACCTCACCGAACGCGTCACCGAACTCGGCCGCAGCTGCGGAGCCACCCTCCAGCAGACCCTGCTCACCGCGTTCGCCGCCCTCGTCGCCCGCCTCACCGGACGCTGGGACATCCCCGTCGGCATCCCCGTCGCGGGACGCGGCAACCCCGCCACCGCCGACATCGTCGGCTTCTTCCTCAACACCCTCGTCCTGCGCTGCACCGCGGACGCCGCCACCACCTTCCACGACGCCGTCCACCACGTCCGCGACACCGCCCGCCAGGCCTTCGCCCACCAGGACCTGCCCTTCGACACCCTCGTCACCCACCTCGACCACCACCGCGACACCGCCCGCACCCCCCTCTACCAGGTCATGTTCGACCTCCACGAGGAAGGCCGCACCGGCACCGCCACCTCCGCCAAGGACCTCGACGCCTTCAAGGGCGCCTGGCAGGCCGCCCGCACCGACCTCACCCTCGTCGTGCAGCGCCAGGACGACGGCTCCCTGCTCGGCATGGCCGAGTACGCCACCGCCCTGTTCGACCCCGCCACCATCCAGCGGTTCACCGACTGCTGGACACGCCTCCTGGAATCCGTCACCGACAACCCCTGGACCCCCCTGGGCACCGCCGACCTCCTGCCCGCCGCCCTGCGCACCGAAATCCTCACCCACGGCCACGGCACCCAGGACCCGGGCACCCCCGCCCCGCCCGCACCCGGCGACACCGTGCTCACCGCCGTCACCGACACCGCCCGCCGCCACCCCCAGGACACCGCCGTCGTCTGCGGCCAGGACACCTGGACCTACGACCGGCTGAACCGGCGCGCCCACCACCTCGCCCACCGCCTGCACACCCTCGGCGCCCGCCCGGAAACCACCGTCGCCGTCCTCACCGACCGCACCCCCGACCTCATCGCCGCGATCCTGGGCACCTGGCACGCCGGAGCCGCCTACGTCCCCCTGGACCCCGCCGCCCCCGACGACCGCATCGCCCACATCCTGGCCGACTCCCAGGCCCGCGTCCTGGTCACCGACACCACCCACCGCGCCCGCCTGGCCCGCATCCACCACGGCCCCCTCCTCACCCTCGACACCGACACCGACACCGGCCCCGGCACCGGCACCTGGGCCGGGGGACCGCTGCCCGGACCCGACCCCGACCGCCTCGCCTACCTCATGTACACCTCCGGCTCCACCGGCCGCCCCAAGGGCGTCGCCGTCGAGCACCGCACCCTGCTGGCGACCCTGCGCGCCTTCCAGGCCCACCTCGACTTCGGACAGGGCCCCGACGACGCCTACCTCGCCCTGGCCCAGCCCACCTTCGACATCTCCTGGACCGAACTGGTCATGCCCTTGACCGCCGGCGGCCGCGTCGTCCTGGCCCAGGAACACGAACTGCGCGACCACCGCGCCCAGATCGCCCTGATCGACCGGCACCACGTCAGCCACCTCCAGGCCGCCCCCGCCCACTGGCAGATGCTCATCGACGCCGGATTCGACCGCCGCCCCCTCGTCGGCAAGACCGGCGGCGAGAACTGCCCGCCCGCCCTCGCCCGCGACCTCTCCCGACGGCTGCGCCGCTTCATCAACGAATACGGCCTCACCGAGACCACCATCGCCGCCACCCGCTGGGACACCCACGACACCGCGACCACCACCCCCATCGGACGCCCCTACCCCCACTGCACCGCCCGCGTCCTGGACGAACACCTCAACCCCGTCCCCTACGGAGTCACCGGCGAACTGTGCATCGGCGGCGACGCCCTCGCCCGCGGCTACGCCGGCCGCCCCGACCTGACCGCCGCCGCCTTCCTCCCCGACCCCCACGGACAGCCCGGCACCCGCCTCTACCGCAGCGGCGACATGGCCCGCATGCTGCCCGACGGCACCCTGGAATTCGCCGGCCGCGCCGACGGCCAGGCCAAGATCCGCGGCAGACGCGTGGAGACCGGCGAGGTCCAGAGCGTCCTGGCCGAACACCCCGCCGTCACCCAGGCCCACATCACCGTCCACGGCACCGGACCCGACGCCGCCCTCATCGCCTACTGGGTCCCCGCCCCCCACACCCCCGCACCCGGCGACAGCGAACTCCTCGACCACTGCGCCCGCACCCTGCCCGACTACATGGTCCCCGCACTCCTGGTCCCCCTCACCACCCTGCCCCTCACCCGGCACGGCAAGGTCGACACCCGGGCCCTGCCCGCACCCGACCTCACCGCCGCACTCGCCGACGAGCCCTACACCGCACCCGAAGGCCCCGTCGAAGAGATCATCACCCGGATCTGGACCGAAGTCCTCCACGGCCCCGACGCCCCGCCCGGCCGCATCGGCACCCGCCAGGGCTTCTTCCGCTCCGGCGGCAACTCCGTACGCGCCGCACAGGTCATCGCCCGCATCCAGGAGGAGTTCGACCTCGAACTGCCCCTGCGCGCCGTCTTCGAACACCCCACCGTCACCACACTCGCCAAGGCGGTCGAAGACGCCGTCACCGCCGAGATCGAAACCCTCACCGAAACCGAACTCGCCCTCGCCCACCAGGAGTACCAGCCGTGACCGCACCCACCGCACCGACGCGGACCACGCAGCAGGACCTGCGCGCCGAACTCCTGCGACGCCGCCTGGCCGGGCGCACCGCACAGGGCACCCGCCCGACCGCACCCCCCACCGCCATACCCCGCACCGACCGCACCCGCCCCCTGCCCCTGTCCGCCGGCCAGCGCCAACTCTGGTTCCTCCACCAGCTCGACCCCGACAGCCCCGAATACCTCCTGCCGATGGCCTACCGCCTCCACGGCCCCCTGGACACCACCACCCTGCGCACCGCGTTCGACCAGCTCACCGCCCGCCACGAGATCCTGCGCACCCGCTACGTCCTGGACACCGCCGAACCCCGCCAGGCCATCGACCCCCCGGGCCCCACCGACCTCACCGTCACCGACCGCCCCGGCCTGGACGCCGCCGCCCGAAACACCGCCGCCATCGCCTTCACCGAGGAACACGCCACCCACCCCCTCGACCTGGCCGGCGAACACCCCCTGCGGGTACGGCTGCTGCGCTTCGCCCCCGACGACCACGTCCTGCTCGTCGTCCTGCACCACATCGCCTGCGACGCCCTGACCCGCCCCCTGCTCCTGACCGACCTCACCGCCCTCTACCGCGGCGAGGAACTGCCCGAACTGCCCGTCCAGTACGCCGACTACACCGCCTGGGCCGCCACCCGCCAGAGCGGCCCCGAAGCCGACCGCCGCCTGGCACGCTGGCGCGAACAGCTCACCGGCGTCGAACCCCTCGCCCTGCCCACCGACCGGCCCCGCCCCGCCGTACGCACCTGGAACGGCGCCACCCACGGCTTCGACATCCCCGCCGCCACCGCCACCGCCCTGCGCGACCTCGCCCGCCGCAGCGACGCCACCCTCTTCATGGTCCTGCTCACCGCCTACCAGAACCTCCTCGGCCGCTACACCGGCACACGCGACATCTCCGTCGGCACCGCCGTCTCCGGCCGCACCCGCCCCGAACTGCGCCGGATGGCCGGATACGCGTACAACACCCTGGTCCTGCGCGCACGCTGGGCCGGCGACCCCGCCTTCCGCGACGTCCTGGCCGCCAACCGCACCACCGTCCTGGACGCCTTCGACTGCCAGGACACCCCGTTCGACAAGATCGCCGACGAACTCGAACCCGAACGCGACCTGTCCACCACCCCCCTCTTCCAGGTCATGTTCGACCTCGTCTCCGGCGACGAGAACAACGGCCCCGACCTGCCCGGCATCACCGCCCGGCCCGTCCCCGCCACCGGCGCCATCGCCCGCTTCGACCTCACCCTCCACCTCACCGAACGCGCCGACGGCACCCTGCACGGCAGCCTCGAATACGCCACCGCCCTCTTCGACGCCCCCACCGCCGCCAGGATCGCCGGACACTACACCCGCCTCCTGGACCAGATCGCCGCCACCCCCGACGCCCCGCTGTCCGCACTCGACCCGATCGGCCCCGCCGAACGCGCCCTGCTCCTGGACGGCCCCGCCACCCCCGTCGGCACCGACCACCCCCTGGACGCCACCACCCTGCGCCCCGTCCTGGAAACCATCCTGGAACAGGCCGCCGCCACCCCCGACGCCACCGCCCTCACCCATGGCACCACCACCTACACCTACCGCCGCCTCGCCGAGGAATCCGAACAGCACGCCCGCCGCCTCGCCTCCCTCGGCATCGGCCCCGAGGACACCGTCGCCGTCCTCCTGGACCGCTCACCCCACCTGATCACCGCCCTCCTGGGCATCTGGCGCGCGGGCGCCGCCTACGTCCCCATCGACCCCGGCTACCCCGACGAGCGCATCACCCACATGCTCTCGGCCACCCGCACCCGCACCGTCCTCACCCAGACCCGCTACAAGAACCGCTTCGACGCCCCCACCGTCCTGGTCACCGACGACCCAGCCGAGCAGACCGCCCGCACCCACGCCACCGCCGCCCTGCCCACCACCCACGACCTCGACACCCTCGCCTACGTCATCTACACCTCCGGCTCCACCGGCCACCCCAAGGGCGTCCTGATCACCCACCGCGGCCTGGCCAACTACCTCGGCTGGACCGCCCAGGCCTACACCGGCGAAAGCCCCGGGGGAGCACCCCTCTTCTCCTCCATCGCCTTCGACCTCGGCGTCCCCGACCTGTACACCCCCCTGATGACCGGCCGCCACGTCGACCTGCTCCCACAGGACTTCGACACCGCCGACCTCGGCACCCTGCTCACCGCCAAAGCCCCGTACTCCTTCATCAAACTCACCCCCGGCCACCTCGACCTGCTCCAGCAGCAGCTGACCGACGACCAGATCAAGAACCTCGCCGGACTCGTCATCGCCGCGGGCGACTCCTTCACCACCCGCCTCGCCGAACGCTGGACCACCTCCGCCGGCCCCGACGGCACCCGCCTGGCCGCCGAGTACGGCCCCACCGAGATCACCGTCGGCAACTCCGCCTACTTCCTCGACGGCCCCCCGGCCACCGAACTCGTCCCCATCGGCCGCGCCGTCCCCCACACCACCATGTACGTCCTGGACACCGACCTGCGCCCGCTGCCCGTCGGCGTACCCGGCGAGGTATGGATCGGCGGCATCGGACTGGCCCGCGGCTACGCCGGCCGCCCCGACCTGACCGCCGAACGCTTCGTCCCCGACCCCTACGGCCCGCCCGGCACCCGCCTCTACCGCACCGGCGACATCGCCCGCGTCCTGCCCGACGGCAACCTCGACTTCGTCGCCCGCGCCGACCACCAGGTCAAACTCCGCGGCTACCGCATCGAACCCGGCGAGATCGAAGCCGCCCTCACCGCCTCCGAGGCCGTCGCCGAAGCCGTCGTCCTGGTCCGCGAGGACTCACCCGGCACCAAGGAACTCGTCGCCTACACCGTCCCCGCCCCCGGCGCCGACCCCGCCGACCTCACCCCGGCCGCCCTGCGCGCCCTCGTCGCCGAGACCCTCCCCGCCTACATGGTGCCCGCCGCCTGCCTCACCCTCACCGCCCTGCCACTGACCGCCAACGGCAAACTCGACCGCACCGCCCTGCCCGCACCCGGCCGCGACGCCACCGCCGTCGGCGCCTACACCGCCCCCCGCACCACCACCGAACACACCCTGGCCACCGTCTGGGCCACCGTCCTGGGCCGCGACACCGTCGGCATCCACGACAACTTCTTCGAGCTCGGCGGCGACTCCATCCGCGCCGTCACCCTCGTCGGCGCCCTGCGCGAAGCAGGCTGGGAGACCAGCGTCCGCGACATCTTCGCCCACCGCACCGTCGCCCGCCTCGCCACCGCCCTCACCACCGAAACCGACACCACCACCACGACCGGCACCGGCAGCGGGGGAGGGGACACGGTCGCCCGCTTCGCCCTCATCGGCCCCCAGGACCGCACCGCCCTGCCCGCCGACATCACCGACGCCTACCCCCTCTCCCTCACCCAGGCCGGAATGCTCGTCGAGATGTACGGACAGAGCACCGAGAACCGCTACCACAACATCACCTCCTTCCGGATCCGCGACGAACTGCCCTTCGACCCCGAAGCGTTCCAGCAGGCCGCCGACCTCATCGTCGAACGCCACGAAGTCATGCGGACCTCCTTCGCCCTGGACGGCTACACCCGCCCCCTCCAGCTCGTCCACACCACCGCCACCATGGACTGCCTCTTCGAGGACCTGCGCCACCTGCCGCCCGCCGACCGCGAACAGGCCCTGTGGCAATTCGCCGACCGCGACCGCGAAAACCTCTTCGACCTCACCCGCGCCCCCCTCATGCGCATGGCCGTCCACCTCCTGGACGACGAGAGCTGGTGGCTGTCCATCACCGAATGCCACCCCGTCATCGAAGGCTGGAGCTACCACTCCCAGCTCATGGAAATGCTCCGCGCCTACCGCGCCCTGCGCACCGGCACCACCCCCGACCCCGCCCCGCCGCTGCCCGCCGTCCGCTACGCCGACTTCGTCGCCGCCGAACTGGCCTCCCTCGACGACCCCGCCGACCGCGCCCACTGGCAGCACATCGTCGACGACTACGAACGCTTCACCGTCCCCGCCGGCTGGCACGGCGACGACGGCCCCGACGAGCGCTACCGCATCGACATCCCCCTCACCGGCATCGAACCCGGCCTGCGCGCCCTGGCCACCACCGCCGAAGTCCCCTACAAGAGCGTCCTGCACGCCGCACACAACAAGGTCCTCTCCCTGCTCACCCACGCCGAACGCTTCCGCGGCGGCATGGTCGCCGACGCCCGCCCCGAACAGGCCGGCGCCGAACGCGTCTCCGGCATGTACCTCAACTCCGTCCCCTTCCCCTACGAACGCACCGCCACCACCTGGGGCGAACTCGCCCAGCAGGTCTTCACCCACGAGATCCAGCTGTGGCCCCACCGCCGCTACCCCATGCCCGCCATGCGACGCCCCGGCGGCGAGACCCACCTCATCGACGTCCTCTTCCACTACCTCGACTTCCACCAGGTCGACACCGAACTCATCGACATCATGGCCAGCCGCGACGACAGCCCCAACGAATTCCGCCTCGTCGTCGGCACCCCCGTACGCGGCCACCTCTCCATCGCCTCCCGCACCCGCACCCTCTCCCGCCCCCGCGCCAAACGCCTCGCCGCCCTCTACACCGCCGTCCTCACCGACATGGCCCGCACCGGCGCCGACGGCAACGCCCAGGGCGCCTACCCCGACCCCCGCGAACGCGCCGCCCTGACCGCACCCCCCCTCCCGCACTCCGACACCCCCACCGACGTCCTCACCGCCTTCGAGACCCAGGCCGCCGCCACCCCCCACGCCACCGCCCTCACCCACGACACCGCCACCCTCACCTACGCCCAGCTCGACGCCCGCGCCGAAACCGTCGCCCACCACCTGCGCACCCTGGGCGCCGGACCCGAGACCCGCGTCGCCGTCCTCCTGGACCGCGGCTTCGACCTGGTCGCCGCACTCCTCGGCGTCTGGAAGACCGGCGCCGCACAAGTACCCGTCGACCCCTGCACCCCCGACACCCGGATCGCGGACATCCACTGCGCACTCGCCGTCACCGAACACCGCCACGCCGCCCGCCTCGGCACCACCCCCCACCTGATCACCGAAGACCTCACCCCCGCACCCCCCACCACCCGGCCCACCACCCCCCACGACCCCGACCGGCTCGCCTACGTCCTGCACACCTCCGGCTCCACCGGCACCCCCAAAGCCGTCGAGACCACCCACCGCGCCCTGGCCCACTACCTGCACTGGGCCGTCGAACAGTACGCAACAGCCGGCACCGGCGGCGCCCCCTGGTTCACCTCCCCGGGCTTCGACCTCTGCGTCCCCGCCCTGTACGCACCCCTGATGACCGGCCAGACCGTGCGCCTGCTCCCGCAAACCCACCGCCCCGAGGACCTCGGCACCGAACTCCTCAAGGGCGCCCCCTACTCCTTCGTCCCCCTCACCCCCGGCCACCTCGCCCTCCTGGAAGCCCAGCTCACCGACGCCCAGCTCTCCGGCCTCGCCGCCCTCGCCATCTGCGCCGGCGACGCCTACCCCACCGCCCAGGCCGACCGCGTCACCGCACGCATCCGCCCCGGCGGCATGGCCCTGGCCGCCGAGTACGGCCCCACCGAGACCACCGTCGCCGCCACCGCCCTGCGCGTCATGCCCCACCACCGCCGCACCACCCCCGCACCCGCCCCCACCGGCATCCGCGCAGGACTCCAGCACGCCGACACCCTCCACACCCCCGAACACCCCCGCCACCCCCGCACCCACATCGCCCTCGGCTCCCCGATCCCCGGCACCCTCCTGCGCCTCCTGGACAGCCGGCTGCGCCCCGTCCCCGACGGCATCACCGGCGAGATCTACCTCGGCGGCGACGGACTCGCCCGCGGCTACACCCACCGCCCCGACCTCACCGCCACCGCCTTCCTCCCCGACCCCTACGGCCTTCCCGGCACCCGCCTCTACCGCACCGGCGACCTCGCCCGCCGCCTGCCCGGCGGCGCCCTGGAATTCCTCGGCCGCACCGACGACCAGGTCAAGATCCGCGGACACCGCGTCGAACCCGGCGAGGCCGAAGCCGCCCTGAGCGCCGACCCCACCGTCCACGAAGCCCTCGTCACGGCCGTCGACGCCGCCGACGGCGGCAAACGCCTGGCCGCCTGGGTCGTCCCCGCCCACGGACACACCGTCCACGTCCCCACCCTGCGCGAACGGCTCCGCAACCTCCTGCCCGCCGCCGTCATCCCCGCCACCGTCACCGCCCTGCCCGCACTCCCGCTCTCACCCAACGGAAAACGCGACCGCTTCGCCCTCGTCGCCCGCGCCGCCACCGCCACCGACGCCCCCTACGAACCACCCGCCCCCGGCACCGAACAGCGCCTCGCCGCCGTCTGGGCCGAAGTCCTGGGACTCCAACAGGTCGGCGCCAACGACGACTTCAGAGACCTGGGCGGCGACTCCCTCCTCGTCCCGCCCCTGCTCCTCGCCGCCCGCCGGGCCGGACTGCCCCTCGACCTGGCCACCGCCCTGCGCCACCACACGGTGCGCACCCTCGCCGCCGCCCTCGACGCGCACCCCGCCCACGACCCGGCCCAGGAAGGCTGACCCGCCATGCGCCATCTCATCTCCCTCACCGACCTCACCGACAGCGAACTGCGGCGGATCGCGCACCGCGGAGCCGAGCTCTCCGCCAGACCCACCCCCCGCCCCACCCCCCTGGACGGCCAGATCGTCGGCGTCTACTTCGCCAAGACCTCCACCCGCACCCGCACCGCCTTCTCCTCCGGAGCACTGCGCCTGGGCGGCTCCCTCATCGCCTACGGACCCGGCGACCTCCAGCTCAACACCGGCGAGAGCACCGAGGACACCGGCCGCGTCCTGTCCGGCATGCTCGACGTCCTGGTCGCCCGCACCGCCGGACCCGAAGCCGAACTGCGCGGCTGGGCCCGCCAGAACACCATGTCCGTCATCAACGCCATGACCGCCGAGGAACACCCCACCCAGGCCCTCACCGACCTCACCACCCTGCTGCGCCACTTCGGCCGCATCGACGGCCTGCGCATCCTGTACGCGGGGGAGGGCAACAACACCGCCGCCGCCCTCGCCCTCGCCCTCACCCGCTTCCCCGGCGTCCGCTTCGACGTCCGCACCCCGCCCGGCTACGGACTCGCCGCACCCATCGCCCACCGCGCCCGCGCCCAGGCCGCCCGCACCGGAGCCGTCCTGGCCGAACGCCACGACATGAACGACCTGGACGGCCACTACGACGTCATCTACACCACCCGCTGGCAGACCACCGGCACCAGCAAGCCCGACCCCCGCTGGCGCGACACCTTCGCCCCCTTCCAGGTCACCACCGCCCTGTGGGAGACCAGCCCGAACGCCGTGTTCATGCACGACCTGCCCGCCCACCGCGGCGAGGAGGTCACCGCCGAGGTCCTGGACGGACCCCACAGCATCGCCTTCGCCCAGGCCACCAACAAGATGCACAGCGCCATGGCCGCCCTGGAATTCGTCCGCACCACCCCCGCACCCGCCACCCCGCCCGCACGCCAGGACCGCACCCCGGTGGCCGCACGATGAGACCCGCCACCGACCCCGACACCCCGTCCGTCACCGACCCGGCGGCACTGCCCTGGCACCTGGCCGGACAACAACACCACACCACCGAAAACGCCGGCACCACCACCGACACCACCGAAAACTCCGGCACCGCCACCGAAAACGCCGGCATCACCGCCGGTGCCGGCAAGAACACCGCCGGCACCCGGCCGCCCGTACCGCTGCGCCGCAACCGCGACTACCGCCTCCTGTGGGGCGGCGCCGGACTCTCCCTGCTCGCCGGACGCGCCACCGCCGTCGCCTACCCCCTCGCCGTCCTGTGGGCGACCCGCTCACCCGGCGACGCCGGACTCGTGGCCACCGCACTGCTGCTCCCGCAGCTCCTGGTGCAGCTGCCCGCGGGCGCCCTCGTCGACCGCTGGGACCGGCGCCGCATCCTGCTGGCCTCCGGACTCGGCCAGGCGGCCGTGACCGGGGCGGTCGCGGCGCTCCTGCTGAGCGGCCACGCATGGCTGTGGGCGCTGCTGGCCGCCGCGTTCGCCGAAGGCACCCTCGGCGTGATGTTCCAGCTGGCCGAACGGGCCGCGGTGCCCGCCGTGGTCCCGCCCGAGCAGATCGGCGCCGCCATGACCGGCAACGAGGCCCGCACCCGCGGCGCCGCGATAGCGGGCCAGCCACTGGGCAGCGCACTGGTCACCCTCGCCGCCACCCTCCCCTTCCTCGCCGCCGCCCTCGGCCAACTGGCCGCAGTCGCCTGCCTGTTCAACGTACGGGGCAAGCTCCAGCAGGAACGCGCCGACACCCCCCGCACCGCCCTGGCCACCGAGGTCCGCGCCGGCCTGCGGTGGATGTGGCACCAGCACTTCCTGCGGGCCGTCATGGCCGCCGTCGCCGTCTCCAACATCCTCTTCCAGGGCCTCAACCTGGCCGTCATGTCCGGCATCCAGACCTCCGGCGGCACCGAGTTCCAGGCCGGAGCCGTCCTCTCGCTCAGCGGAGCGGGCGGCCTGGCCGGAGCACTGAGCGGCGGCCGGTGGACCGAACGCCTCTCCATGCGCACCCTGGTGATCGGCGGACTGACCGCATGGACCGCGCTCATGGTCCCCGTCGCCGTGCTCCGCGACCCCTACGCACTGGGCGCCCTCTTCGCCCTGAGCGGCTACGTCGGCGGCGTGTTCAACGTCGCCGGAGGCGTCTACCTGGTACGCATCGCCCCCGACCACATGCGGGGCCGGGCCAACTCCCTGGCCATGCTCGTCGGCGGCGGCGCCATGGCCGCCGGCCCCGTCGCCGCCGGCTTCGCCCTGGAGAGCCTCGGCGCGACCCGCACGATCCTCGCCCTCAGCCTCACCATGGCCGCCACCGCGCTCGCCGCCCTGATCTCCCCGGCCCTGCGCCGCGGCCCCTTCACCACGACGACCGGCTGACCGGGGGAGACGGGGAGACGGGGGAGGGGGCCGCCGCAGCCGCGACGGCCCCCTCCCTCGTCCGTGCTCCTCCCCGGCAGGATCACCACCCGGGAGAACCACGCCCCGCCCGCACCGCCGCCGTCACCAGCACCGCCACGACGCCCGCCACGACCGAACCGGCCAGACAGACACCCGCCGTCAGTGTGAGACGGTCCGGCTCCAGCAACGGCTGGCCCCGCTCCGCCTGCCACAGCAGCAGCGCGGTCAGCCCGGCATGACCCGCACCGCCGACCACGACCAGCGCCGTACGCGTACCCTCACCGCGCAGCAGCGCCACCCGCCGGGCCAGCAGCCCGAGCACGACCGCGGACAGCGGCAGCAGCTGCAGCGCGTGCAGCCCCACGAAATGGGATATGCGCAGATCACCGCCGTCGGCGGCCCAGTCGGTCAGCGGCAGACCCGCACCGCCGTCCAGCACCCCGACACTGTGCGCGCCGAGCGTCGCCGGATGCTCACCGGCATCCAGGCCCCGCTGCTGCGCGGCCGTCGGAGAGGTCATCAGATAGCCGATCGACATGCCCGCCAGGGACACGAACAGACCGATCGGAATGGACCAGGCCAGCGGCCGGTCCACCCTGCGCTGCCACAGCAGGAACACCCCCAGCAGCAGCGTCATGGCCCAGCCGGCGTACGCCGCGCCGCCCATCGCCTTGACCAGCACGTCGTTGAACACGGTCGACACATTGAAATGACTGCGCTGTCCGCGCACCGCCTGGAACGTGATGATCGATATCTCCGGGACGACGAACAGCGCCACCGTGACGGTACCGATCCCGCGCACCGTACGCCGCCAGCGCTCCGCCCGGCCGGTCATCCACGCCAGCGTGATCGTGTACAGCGCGAAGGACACCGCGAACTTCAGGGGTTTGAGCCACACCCCCTCGCCCAGCACGGTGCGGTCGTCGAAGAACAGCCCGCCCGCGGCGATCACCGCGAGCCCGGCCATGGCCACCGCGCACCAGGCGAGGGGGCCGTGTAATCGGGGGAGTCCCCCCGGGTCGTCCATGTCCTTGCCCTGGACCCGGGCGCTCGTGAGCGTAACCACGTACTTCTCCTTCACTGGTGGGGGCAGTGACCAACAGGCCGCGCGAACGGCCCGCAACCACGCCCGCGGACGCGGGCGCGGCGGATTTCCGGAAGAACGTAGTCCGCCGCTCTATCGTCCGGGCATCACCACGGCTTCACCCCCACCCCCACCCCCTGTGACCAGGCAATCCACAGTCCGGGGCGGTTATAGGACGCACATAGTCCGCTCCGCGAGAGTCGTTGCATCACTCCCACATCCCCCAACCCCCCTGCTGACGAAGGAGAACCACCGATGCCGCAGAACACCATGGACCGCCGGGGCGTCCTCAAGGCCGCCGCCGGCATCGCCGGGGCGGCGGCCGCGGCAACGGTGGCCGCCACCCTGCCGGCCGCCGCGCACACCCGGCCCCGCACCGCCTTCCCCGACGTCCCCGGCATGGTCGGCGACCGCCGCGCCAACGAGTTCTGGTACGAGTACGACGAGCGCTTCTACTTCAACCCCACCCCCGAGCTCGTCGAGGCCGTCGACACCATCACCCAGCCGTTCGGCGGCTTCACCAAGGTCGACATCGGCTGGGCCGCCACCCGCTCCGGCGGCCGCTACCCGCGCAGCTTCCTGGAGCTCGTCGCCCCCAGCCGCGACGCCTTCGTCCTGCTGTCCGACGCCCAGCGCGACGTCTACCGCGAGTTCTACGGCAACGACCCGCACGGACTGGTCCGCGCCTTCCAGGACTTCGGCCAGGGCGTCCTGTTCGACCCGCGCCGCTCCGAGGGCAACAAGGTCCACATGATGAACTTCACCCCGCCGGACTTCACCCACGCCTACCACCGCTGGCACCCCTTCCTGGCCGCCTTCCGGCTCCTGGACATCGACGTCAAGTGGTGGACACACATCAACCGCCTCGCCGGCACCGCCTGGGAACTCCAGGCCCTCGCCCAGCCCGCCATCGACGCGAACGACAACAAGCGCCTGCCCGGCCGCACCGTCCGGGCCGTCACCACGAAGTGGCTCCACCGCACCCCCGCCCAGCTCGACACGGCCTTCGACACCTTCCCCTACCCGGCCGACATGGGCACCCGCTGACCCCCGCCCCACCCCTGCGCCTCCGGGGGCCGGGTATGCCCCGCACCCCGCCCCCGGGACACCACGACCCACCACCCGTACCACTCAGGAGGCACAGCCCATCATGCGAGCCACGACCGGAACATCCCCCCGCATCGGCGTCTGGATGATCGGCGCACGAGGCTCGGTCGCCACCACCGCGACCGCCGGAGCCGCCGCGATCGTTGCCGGGCACGCCTCCTCGAACGGATGCGTCACGGACCTCCCCCCGTTCCGCGACGCATCACTCCCGGCCCTCGCCGACCTCGTGTTCGGCGGACACGACATCGTGCCCGTCACCCTCACGGCGAGGGCCGGGCAGCTCGCCGCCGCCGGCGTCCTGCCCCCCGCCCTCCCCGACACCGTGCGCACCGCCCTGGAAACCGCCGACCGGGAGATCCGCGACGGCGCACCCCGCCCCGGCGAGACCCAGGCCACCACCGCCGCCCGCTACGCCGCCGACATCGTCTCCTTCCGCGAACGCCACCACCTCGAACAGGTCGTCGTCGTCAACGTCTCCTCCACCGAACCGCTGCCCGACCCCGACCCCGCCTTCCTCGACCTCACCGCCCTCGACCAGGTCCTGGCCACCAGCACCGACCTGCTGCCCCCCAGCTCCCTGTACGCCTACGCCGCCTTCCGCGCGGGCTGCGCCTACGTCAACTTCACCCCGTCCACCGGCGCCTTCCTCCCCGCCCTGGAACAGCTCGCCCGCACCCGGGGCGTCCCGCACGCCGGACGCGACGGCAAGACCGGCGAAACCCTCGTCAAGAGCGCCCTGGCCCCCATGTTCACCCAGCGCGCCCTGCGCCTGCGCTCCTGGTCGGGCACCAACCTCCTCGGCGGCGGCGACGGCGCCACCCTCCAGGACCCCGCCGCCGCCCGCAGCAAGACCGAGTCCAAGCAGCGCAGCCTCGAAGAGACCGTCGGCCACCCCGTCCAGGGCCAGGTCCACATCGACAACGTCCCCGAGATGGGGGAGTGGAAGACCGCCTGGGACCACATCTCCTTCGAAGGCTTCCTCGGCGTACGCATGTCCATGCAGTTCACCTGGCAGGGCTGCGACTCCGCACTCGCCGCCCCCCTCGTCCTCGACCTCGTACGCCTGGCCGCCCACGGCCGCCGCCGCGGCGAATCCGGCGCCCTGCCCGCCCTCGGCTTCTTCTTCAAGGACCCGGCCGGATCCAGCGAACACAACCTCACCCTCCAGTACGAAACCCTCACCGCCTGGGCCTGCGCCCCCGTCCCGGCCACGGCAGGCACCCCGCGATGAACCCCACCCTGCGCACCTACGCCGAACTCGTCCGGGCCCCCGCCGCCCTCACCGTCCCCGGCGACGTCGTCGCCGGGGCACTGGCCACCCACCACACCCGCCCCGCCCGCACCACCGGCCTCGCCGCGTCCTCCGTCGCCCTGTACTGGGCGGGCATGGCCCTCAACGACTGGGCCGACCGCACCCAGGACGCCACCGAACGCCCAGAACGCCCCATCCCCTCGGGCCGCCTCACCCCCCGCGCCGCCCTCACCACCGCCCTCGGCCTCACCGCCGCGGGCCTCGGCCTCGCCGCCCTCGCCGGCGGCCGCCGCACCCTGATGCGCCGCACCCTGCCCCTGGCCGCCACCGTCTGGGCCTACGACCTCGGCCTCAAACACACCGCCCTCGGCCCGGCCGCCATGGCCGCCGCCCGCGCCCTGGACGTCCTGCACGGCACCGGCCCCGGCCGCACCCTGCCCGCCCTCCCCGCCGCCGCCACCGTCGCCGCCCACACCTACGCCGTCACCCGCCTCAGCCGCCACGAGGTCGACGGCGCCCCCACCACCGAACCCGCCCTCTCCCTGGCCACCACCACCGCGATCACCACCACCCGCCTGCTGTCCGCCGCCGGCGCCGCCCGCCTCACCCGGCCCGCCGCCACCTCCGCCGCCACCCTCCTCACCACCCGGCCCGCCGAACCCGCCGGGCCCGCCGCCACCCTGATCGCCGCCACCGCCCTCACCACCTACGCCACCACCTGCGCCCGCACCCAGACCGCCGCCCTGCGCAACCCCACCGCACCCCGCGTCCGCACCGCCGTCGGCACCGGCATCCACGCCCTGCTGCCCCTCCAGGCCACCCTCGTCGCCCGCACCCGCACCCCCCTGCTCGCCCTCCCGCTCATCGCCGCCCTGCCCCTGGCCGCCCGGCTCGCCCGGAAGAACTCCCCGACATGAACACCCACCCGGCCACCCCCGGCCCGCGCCTGGCCTACGGCACCAACGGCTTCGCCGACCACCGCCTGCCCGACGCCCTGCGCGTCCTGGCCGACCTCGGCTACCAGGGCGTCTCCCTCACCCTGGACCACCAGCACCTCGACCCCTACGCCCACGACCTGCCCCAAGCCATCACCACCACCCGCCGCGCCCTGGCCGACACCGGCCTCGCCGTCGTCATCGAAACCGGCGCCCGCTACCTCCTGGACCCCTGGCACAAACACCGCCCCACCCTGCTGTCCGCCGAACCCGAAGGCCGCGCCCTGCGCCTGGACCTGCTCCACCGCGCCATCGACATCGCCGCCGAACTCGAAGCCGAAGCCGTCCACTTCTGGAGCGGCACCCCCGACCCCGGCACCACCCCCGAACAGGCCTGGCAGCGCCTCGTCGACGGCTGCGCCGCCACCCTCGCCCACGCGGACACCACCCACACCGCCCTCGCCTTCGAACCCGAACCCGGCATGCTCGTCGCCGACCTCGCCGACTACCGCCGCCTCCACCACGACCTCGGCCGCCCCGACCGCTTCGGCCTCACCCTCGACATCGGCCACTGCCAGTGCCTCGAACCCCACCCCGTCGCCCGCTGCGTCGAACTGGCCGCCGACCGCCTCACCCACGTCCAGATCGAGGACATGCGCCGCGGCACCCACGAACACCTGCCCTTCGGCACCGGCGAAATCGACTTCCCGCCCGTCCTGCACGCCCTGCACAACACCGGATACCAGGGCCTGGTCTCCGTGGAACTGCCCCGCCACAGCCACGCCGCCACCGCCACCGCCCGCCACAGCATCGCGTTCCTGCGCGCCGCCGCCCTGCCGAAGGAGACCGAACCGGCATGACCGCACCGACGATCACCACGGCACCCACCGCCGTACACCACCCCCTCACCCTGCGCGCCCTCACCGAATCACTGGGCTCCGCCCTCGGCCAGGACCACCGCACCCGCCTCGCCCACGACCTCGCCGCCGTCACCGAACACGGCCCCACCGCCCTGGACACCCTCTTCCCCGCCGCAGGCCGCGTCTACGGCCGCAACCGCCTGCCCGGCTGGGCCGGCTGGAGCATCGAGGACGCCATCCGCACCCGCCTCCTCATCCAGCTCCACCCCCACCTCACCCCCACCCGCCTCACCGACGAGATCACCCACCGCTACCGGGGCGGAGACGCCGCCGAACGCCGCGGCATCCTGCACGCCCTGCCCTTCCTCCCCCTGGGCCCCCACGCCGTCCACCTCACCGACGACGCCCTGCGCACCAACGACAACCGCCTCATCGCCGCCGCCCTCGGCCCCTACGCACACGCCCACCTCGACCAGTACCGCTGGCGCCAGGCCGTCCTCAAATGCCTGTTCACCGGCATCCCCCTGGCCAAGGTCGCCGGACTCCACGAACGGCGCGACGCCGAACTCGCCCGGATGGCCACCGCATTCGCCACCGAACGCCGCGCCGCCGGACGCACCGTACCCGCCGACCTGTGGCTCGTCGCCACCCACACCGACTGACACCCACCGCACCTGCCCCACCGGGCAGGGCCACCACCCGACGGAGACCCGGCCATGCGCATATTCGACCCCCACATCCACATGACGTCCCGGACCACCGACGACTACCGGGCCATGTACGACGCGGGTGTCCGCGCCCTGGTGGAACCGGCGTTCTGGCTCGGCCAGCCCCGCACCCACCCGGCCAGCTTCGCCGACTACTTCGACTCCCTCCTGGGCTGGGAGCCCTACCGCGCCGCCCAGTTCGGCATCCGGCACCACTGCACCATCGGCCTCAACCCCAAGGAGGCCAACGACCCGCGCTGCACCCCCGTCCTGGACCTCCTGCCGCGCTACCTCGCCAAGGACTCCGTCGTAGCCGTCGGAGAGATCGGCTACGACACCATGACCGACGCCGAGGAACACGCCTTCGCCACCCAGCTCGCCCTCGCCGTCGAATTCGACCTGCCCGCCCTCGTCCACACCCCGCACCGCGACAAGGCCGGCGGCACCGCCCGCTCCCTGGCCGTCATCAAGGAATCCGGCATCGACCCCGGCTTCGTCGTCCTGGACCACCTCAACGAAGTCACCGTCACCGAAGTCGCCGACACCGGCTGCTGGATGGGCTTCTCCATCTACCCCGACACCAAGATGACCCCCCAGCGCATGGTCGCCATCCTCAAGAAGCACGGAACACAACGCATACTCGTCAACTCCGCCGCCGACTGGGGACACAGCGACCCCCTCCTCACCCGCACCACCGCCCTGGCCATGCTCGACGCCGGATTCGACGAGGACGACGTCGACCGCGTCATGTGGCGCAACCCGCTGATGTTCTACGGGCAGTCGGGCAGGCTTGACCTGGATGGTTACAACGATGTGCAGGCCGCGGGGCTGTACGCCGGAAACTCGATCGCCCGCGGCGGCAGCTGAGGTCGATACGCCATGCGCCTGCACCACCCCGACTCCACCACCGTCCACCTCGCCTACTGCACCAACGTGCACCCGGCCGAAACCCTCGACGGCATCACCGCCCAGCTCACCGACCACGCCGAACCCGTACGCCGCCACCTGGGCACCGACCTCGTCGGCCTCGGCCTCTGGCTCCCCGCCGACACCGCCCACCACCTCGCCGCCCACCCCGCCGACACCGACACCCTGCGCCGCGCCCTGACCGCCCGCGGCCTGGAGACCGTCACCCTCAACGGCTTCCCCTACCGCGGCTTCCACACCCCCGTCGTCAAACGAGGCGTCTACTTCCCCGACTGGTCCGAACCCGCCCGCCTCACCTACACCCTCAACCTCGCCAGGATCCTCGCCCGCCTGCTGCCCGACGACGCCGCCCGCGGCTCCGTCTCCACCCTGCCCCTGGCCTGGCGCACCTCCTGGACCGGCGTCCAGCGCTCCGCCGCCGCCCGCCACCTCGACGACCTGGCCACCGGACTCAAACAGATCGAGGCCGAGACCGGCCGCACCATCCGCGTCGGCCTGGAACCCGAACCCGGCTGCGTCGCCGAAACCACCGACCAGGCCATCCGCGCCCTCGCCGACACCGACCACGACCGCATCGGCCTGTGCCTGGACGCCTGCCACCTCGCCGTCCAGCACGAAGACCCCTACGACGCCGTCGCCGCCCTTACCGCCCACAACATCCCCATCGTCAAACTCCAGGCCTCCTCCGCCCTGGTCACCGACACCCCCGACGACCCCGCAACCCGCCAGGCCCTGCGCCCCTTCGCCGAACCCCGCTTCCTGCACCAGGTCCGCGAACAGCGACCCGACGGCACCCTCCACGGCAGCGACGACCTCGCCCCCGCCCTCGCCGGAGCCCTCCCCGCCCGCGCCCCCTGGCGCATCCACTACCACGTACCCCTGCACGACCAGCCCGCCCCGCCCCTGCACAACACCAGCGACATCCTCAGGGAAACCCTGCGCGCCACCCTCGGCGGACCCCACCCCCTCACCGACCACATCGAGGTCGAGACCTACACCTGGGACGTCCTGCCCCCCTCACTGCGCCCCACCCAGGCCACCGGCATCTCCACCGGCATCGCCGCCGAACTCGCCTGGACCCGGGACGAACTGACCCGCCTCGGCCTCACCCCGCCCGCAGGAGACACCCCATGACCCCCCGCCGGACCGCCGTCCTGTGCACCGTCGGCCTCACCCCACGCCTCCTGGACCAGATGCCGCACATCGCCGCCATCGGCCAGGAAGGCTTCACCGCCCGCCTCGACACCGTCTTCCCCGCCGTCACCGCCACCGTCCAGGCCACCCTCACCACCGGCCTGCACCCCGGCGACCACGGCGCCGTCGCCAACGGCTGGTACCACCGCGACCACGGCGAAATCATGATGTGGCGCCAGCACAACGCCCTCGTCCACGGCGAAAAAGTATGGCAGACCGCCCGCCGCAAGAACCCCGACCACACCACCGCCTACCTCTGCTGGTGGTGGGCCATGGGCGCCGACGTCGACACCATCCTCACCCCCCGCCCCGTCTACCACTACGACGGCCGCAAATCACCCGACTGCTACACCAGACCCGCCTCCCTGCGCGACGAACTCCACACCCGCCAGGGCACCTTCCCCCTCTTCCACTACTGGGGACCCACCGCCTCCCTCGCCTCCACCCGCTGGATCGCCGAAGCCGCCCGCCACGTCGCCGACACCCGCCGCCCCGACCTCTCCTTCATCTACCTGCCCCACCTCGACTACGACCTCCAGCGCTACGGCCCCGACAGCCCCCAGGCCGTCCGCGCCGCCCGCGAGGCCGACACCGCCGTCGCCCCCCTCCTCGCCGACCTCCGCGACCGCGGCACCACCGTCGTCGCCCTCAGCGAATACGGCATCAGCCCCGTCTCCCGCCCCATCGACATCAACCGCACCCTGCGCCGCGAAGGACTCCTGTCCGTATACACCCAGCAGGGCATGGAATACCTCGACCCCTGCACCTCCCGCGCCTTCGCCGTCGCCGACCACCAGGCCGCCCACATCTACATCAACGACCCCGCCGACATCCCCCGCGTCCGCGACATCCTCAAACACACCGACGGCATCGACGAGATCTGGGACCGCACCGAACAGGCCACCCACCGCATCGACCACCCCAACGCCGGCGAACTCGTCGCCGTCACCGAACCCGACGCCTGGTTCACCTACTACTACTGGCTCGACGACACCCGCGCCCCCGACTTCGCACGCGGCGTCGAGATCCACCGCAAACCCGGCTACGACCCCGCCGAACTTTTCTTCGACCCCGCCGACAAGGCGGTGAAGGCGAAGGCAGCACTCACCCTGCTGCGCAAGAAGGCCGGAATGCGCGCACCACTCACCGTGGTGCCGCTCGATGCGGCCCACGTCAAAGGCAGCCACGGACGGCTGCCCCAGGACCACCGGGTCGGACCACTGCTGCTGTGCTCCGACCCGGCACAGGAACGGGACCGCTACCACGCCACCGAGGTCAAGGAACTCCTCCTGCGCCTCAACGGACTGGCCTGAGACCGGCCGTATCGACAAGGACCGAGAGGAGGCCAGATGACACCTCGGCGGAACACCGCAACCAGCGAGGTGCGCATACCCGAACCGGCGCTCGAAGCGGTCGACCGGATCAGGGAAACGGGCGAAACCCACATATGGTGGTGGCCGCTCGGCACACGGACCGACCCGGCGGACTACGCCGTCCTCGACGACGTGGAACGCGGCCGCGCCCAGCGCTTCCACGCCGAAGCCGACGCAGCCGCGTTCACCGCCACCCGGGCCAACGCCCGCCGCGCCGTCGCCCGACTGCTCGGCATCGACCCCGCGCACGTCGCCTTCGGCCGCCGCGTCTGCCCCGGCTGCGGCGACCGGGAACACGGCCCGCCGGCCGTCTCCCACCCGCCCGTCCCACTCGCCGTCAGCCTGTCGCGCACCGCCGGAGCCGGAACACTCGCCCTCAGAGCCGGCACCTGGGTCGGCGTCGACGTGGAAGCCCTCAGACCCGTCGAACCCGCCACCCTGGCCGACGTCGTCCTCACCGCGACCGAAAGCGCCCACGTCCTCGGCCTGCCCCCCGGCCCGGCCCGGGACGCCGCCTTCCACCGCGCCTGGACCCGCAAGGAAGCCGTCGTCAAAGCCGTCGGCCTCGGACTCCTGGGCATGCCCCTCAACACCCTGGACGTCCACCCCGACCAGGACGGCCCCGTACGGGTCACCCACCGCTACCGGGAAGAGGAAACCCACTGGCAGGTCACCGACCTCACCCTCGGCGACCGGTGGGCCGCCTCCGTGGCCCGCCCGGACACCGGCCCCCACGGCCCCGTCCACCTCCACGCCCCGGCGTGACAGCCGGCCGAACGCCGCGGGAACCCCCCTTCCCGCGGCGTTCAGCCATGCCCGAAAACCACCCTTCACCCCGTCAAATACCAGCAACCGAACCGGAGTAGATCGAATATAGAACGACGGGTCATCCTCATCCCTGATGCCATATACGCTCGAAAACCATCCCCCCCTGACCCCGAACCCCACTACGGAAAGGACAGGTCGCAACATGGTGACCGAGACGAGCCGCCCTTCCCTGAACAACGGCTACAACACGGTCAACCGGGGGCACGCCCTTCGCCTGGCCGACGTGACCAAGGTGTACGGCAAGAACGACCGCGGAGTCCGCGCCCTGGACGGGGTCTCCGTGACCATCGAGCGCGGCTCCTTCACCGCCGTCATGGGCCCCTCCGGCTCCGGGAAATCCACCTTCCTCCACTGCGCCGCCGGCCTCGACAAGCCCACCACCGGCCAGTCCTACATCGGCGACACCCAGCTCAACGACATGAACGAGACCCAGCTGACCAAACTGCGCCGCCAGCGCATCGGCTTCGTCTTCCAGGCGTTCAACCTCATCCCCTCCCTCTCCGTCCGCCAGAACGTCGAACTCCCGCTGCGCCTGGCCGGCGAG
Organism: Streptomyces sp. NPDC056347; assembly: GCF_042262625.1. Classification (NCBI taxonomy): domain Bacteria; kingdom Bacillati; phylum Actinomycetota; class Actinomycetes; order Kitasatosporales; family Streptomycetaceae; genus Streptomyces; species Streptomyces sp. NPDC056347. The sequence goes on from NZ_JBHJQP010000013.1 coordinate 57,635, forward strand.
AGCCTCGACCGCAACTGGCTCGACGAGATCCTCGGCCGCGTCGGCCTCGCCGGCCGCGCCTCCCACCGCCCCGCCGAACTCTCCGGCGGCCAGCAGCAGCGCGTCGCCATCGCCCGCGCACTCATCACCCGCCCCGACGTCATCTTCGGCGACGAACCCACCGGCGCCCTCGACACCGTGACCGCCAAGGAGATCCTCTCCCTGCTGCGCACCTGCGTGAACGAGACCGGCCAGACCGTCGTCATGGTCACCCACGACCCGGTCGCCGCCTCCTACGCCGACACCGTCATCTTCCTCGCCGACGGAAAGCTCGCCGGACAGATGCAGTCCCCGACCGCCGACCTCGTCGCCGAGCGCATGACACACCTGGGAGCGTGGGCCTGATGCTGCGCTACGCACTGCAGACACTCAAAGCCCGCAAGGGCGGCTTCATCGGCGCCTTCCTCGCCCTCTTCTGCGCCGCCGCCCTCGTCACCGCCTGCGGCATCCTGCTGGAGACCGGCCTGCGCGGCACCATCGCCACCGAACGCTACGCCGGAACCCCGGTCATCGTCGGCGCCGACCAGAACGTCCACCAGACCACGGTCAAGAAGAAGAAGGGCAAGGTCAAGGAGAAGCACAAGGCCAAACCCCTGGCCGAACGGGTCTGGCTGCCCGCCGGCACCACCCGCACCCTCGCCGCCCTGCCCGGCGTCCGCGCGGCCGTCCCCGAGACGACCTTCCCCGCCTACGCCGTCGGCCCCCAGGGCCAGATCGTCCCCGGCACCGACAACAAGCCCTCCTACGGCCACGCCTGGACCTCCGCCGCACTGACCCCCTTCGAACTCACCGACGGCAAGGCACCCACCGCCCCCGACGACGTCGTCCTGGACCGCGACCTGGCCGCCCGCACCGGACTGAAGACCGGCAGCAGCCTCGTCATCCAGTCCACCGGCACCCCCACCACCTACAAGGTCAGCGGCATCGCCGCCGCCAAGGACGGCGACCTGCACCAGCAGACCTCCCTGTTCTTCTCCGACGACACCGCCCGCGACCTGTCCGGACGCGCCGGACAGGTCGCCGCCGTCGGCCTGCTGCCCAAGCCCGGCGTCACCCCCGGCGACCTCGCCGACCAGGCCGCCAAGGCCCTGGACGGCGACGGCCGCAAATACACCATCGCCACCGGCGGCGAACGCGGCCCCGTCGAGTTCCTCGACGCCGGCAAGGCCCGCGTCAAACTCGTCTCCATGGGCGGCGCCATGGGCGGCACCTCCCTGCTCGTCGCGATCCTCGTCGTCGTCGGCACCTTCGCCCTGTCCATCCAGCAGCGCTACCGCGAACTCGCCCTGCTGCGCGCCATCGCCGCCACCCCCAAACAGGTCCGCCAGCTGATCGGCCGCGAGGCCCTCATCATCGGCGGCCTCGCCGGCGGCCTCGGCTCGGTGACCGGCCTGCCCATCGCGTACTGGCTGCACAGCAAGTTCATCGACTTCAAGGCCATCCCCGACACCCTCGAACTGACCTTCAGCTTCGTGCCGTTCGCCGCCGCCGTCGGCGCGGCCCTGCTCGGCGCATGGGTCGCGGCCCGCATCTCCGCCCGCCGCACCGCCCGCATCCGCCCCGCCGAGGCCCTGTCCGAGGCATCCATGGAACAGCGCCACTTCGCCTGGGGACGGTTCGGGGCGGGCACGCTCGTCCTGGCCCTCGGGATCGGCGTCGTCGTCCTGCTGGGCTTCCTGCGCACCGAACCGGCCTCCCAGCCCGTCACGTTCCTGTCCGTCGTCGTCCTGGCCGTCGCCGTGTCCCTGCTGGGCCCGGTCATCGCCAAGATCGCCGTCGCGGTCCTCGGGATCCCGCTCAAGGCCTCCCGCGTCGGCGGCCACCTCGCCACCGCCAACGCCCGCGCCAACGCCAAGCGGATGGCCGCCGCGGTCACCCCGCTCGTCCTGCTCATCGGCATGGCCTGCACCGTCCTGTTCGTGCAGACCACCATGGGCGACGCCGCCACCGCCCAGGCCAAGGCCGGGAACAAGGCCGACTGGGTGGTCGCCTCCAACGGCCCCGGCATCCCCGCCGCGGCGACCCGGTCCCTGCGCGAGGCACCGGGCGTCACCCAGGTCACCGAGATCGTCCGCACCCAGGTCCGCGTCGGCCTCGACAAGTACCCCGCCCAGGGCATCTCCGCCCAGGGCCTGACCACCAACTGGGACCCCGACGTCTCCCGGGGCAGCCTCAAGGACTTCGGCGACAAGAGCATCGCGATGAGCGACGTCTCCGCCGACCACCTCGGCAAGAAGCCCGGCGACACCCTCAAGGTCACCCTCGGCGACTCCACCGTCGCCGAACTCAAGGTCGCCGCCGTCTACGAACGCGGCCTGGGCTTCGGCGACCTGACCATGTCCCACGACCTCGTCGCCCGCCACGTCGACAACCCGCTCGCCTCCTCCGTCCTCGTCAAGACCACGGGCGACGGCAAGGCCGGCCGCGAACAGCTGACCGCCGCGCTCAAGAACTTCCCCGGCACCGGCGTCCTGGACCGCACCCAGGTCGACGACTTCCAGGCCGACGTCCAGCAGTCCAACGCCGAGGTCAACTACCTCGCGATGGGCCTGATCATCGCCTTCACCGCGATCGCCGTGGTCAACACCCTGGCCATGTCCGTCTCCGACCGCACCCGCGAGTTCGCCCTGCTGCGCCTCGTCGGCACGACCCGCCGCCAGGTGATGTCGATGCTCAGGATCGAGTCCGCCCTGATCGTCCTGGTCGCCGCGGTCCTCGGCACCGCCATCTCCCTCGCGGTCCTGACCGCCTTCAGCATCGGGATGACCGGCGCCGCCCAGCCCTCCATCGACCTGCCGATGTTCCTCGGCGTCCTCGGCTTCGCCGCCCTGCTCACCGCCGCCGCGACCCTGGTCCCCGGCCGCGTCGCACTCGGCGGACGCCCCGCCGACGTCATCAGCGCCCGCCAGTAACCCCGCACCACACCCGAAGGGGTGCACGGGAGCCCGCTCCCGCGCACCCCTTCCGCACACCCCCGGCACCCCGCACGCCGAAGGGGCCGGCCCCCGCACCACGGGAACCGGCCCCTTCGGCCTGCCGCACCACACCGCTCACGGGCATCAGCCCAGAACCGCACCGCCACCGGCCCGGTCCACCCGGCTGCGCCGGTGGTCCAGATGCGCGTACACCCGGTGCAGCCACCGGTCCGCACCGTCGTAGGCCGGAGTGAACGACGTACGGCCGTGCACCGCGAGCCGGTTGTCGACGACCGCCAGATCACCCACCCGCAGCGACAGCGCCGACATCGTCTCCATGAACACCTCCCGCAGCTCCGCCATGGCCCGGCGGGCCTCGGCGTCCAGCGGATGCGTCGCGGAGAAGTCCACCAGCACATTGGGGTCCTCCGGATCGCCGTTCAGGACCGCGTGGGCGGGCGTCACGCTCCCCAGCGCACCGAAGGACGGCGGCGGCTCGGTCAGGAACCGCGGCTCGGCCAGCACCGCCCGTGCCCGGTCCGACAACAGCGGAAGCGCCCGCCGGATCGACGACGTGCACAGCTTCGCGTCGCCCGTCACATCCTCCCGCACACACAGCAGACCCACGAAGTCCGGACGGTTGTCATGAAATGCGTTCTCGATATGGAGCTCGAGCAGAACAGAACCCGCATTGCTCTGCGAGGACTCGCTCCCCGGCACCGGAACAACATTCTGGACCAGCGCACCGGACTTCTCGTTGCGGAACGCTATGACCTCGCCCAGGTGCAGCATCGCGGTGGTGACGACGGACGCGGCCACGGTCGGCACACGCTCCACCGACCCCCTCACGGCCGGCGTCGCGGGCAGCGGGTCGCCCCCCACCACCGGCAGGTTCCGCAGCAGCAGCACCCCGTCGGGGCCCGCGTCGTGCCGGAACGCACGCAACGCGGCCAGCACCCGGTGCGGAAGCCGTACGGAGGCGTCACGCGCCGCCGCCAGCCAGCCCGGGCCGTCGATCCCGCCGGGCACGGACCCCCCGGCGGCCAGCAGGCCGGCAACCGCGGCGACCTCGTTCTGCTCGGCCTCGGTCAATTCCACGACAGTGCCCGCCGCCGCAGCCGAAATCGGCACGGAAAGCGTATGGGTCTCGGACATGAAGAAATTCCTCGGGTCGGTCGGAAAATTACCGCCCCAGTCTCCGGCGGACTGCTATTCCGCCCCTACGAGAAAAGCCGCCCGGACCCGTATAGACGGCCCGTAGCGGCCCGGCGGACGATCGCACCGTGCCATCCCTGCCCGCGCACACCGCACGGACAGGAACCCGCGGCACGGAAACACGGAAGAAACCGAGAACGCTCGGAAAAGACCCATGAGAAATGGAGGCAGTCCATGGCACCCGTACCCGGAGCACCATCGGAGAACACCGCCGCCCGGCAGCCCTCCCGGGCGGCCCCCCGGGCACCGGACCTCAACGGCGCGGCCCACGTCTGGTGGTGGCGGCCGCCGCAGCTGGTCGTCCCCGAGGACCTCGAACTGCTCGGCACCGACGAATTCCAGCGCGCGCTCGGCCTGCTGGCCGAACGCGACGCCGCCGCCTTCGTGCACACCAGGGCCGGTGCGCGCCGCGCCCTGGCCGGGCTACTGCCCGTCGCGCCCCGCACCATCGAGCTGGGCCGCCGCCCGTGCCCCGGCTGCGGGGACTTCGGCCACGGCCCGCCGGTCATCAGCCACCCGCCGGTGCCCTGGGCGATCAGCCTCTCGCGCACCGCGGGCTGCGGGGTCTTCGCGCTCGGCGACGGACACGCCATCGGTGTCGACGTCGAAGCGGTCCGCCCGATGCGCCAGGCCTCGCTCTACGACTCCGTCCTGACCCGGAACGAACGCGCCCACCTGGCCGCCCTGCCGCCGGGCCCGGCCCGCGACACGGTGTTCCACCGGGTGTGGACCCGCAAGGAAGCCGTGGTGAAGGCGGCCGGGCTGGGACTGGTGGGCACCGCACTGGACCGGCTGGAGACCTGGCCGGCCCGCACCGGACCGGTCCGCGTCCTGCACACCCACTCCGGCCGCACCACCGTCTGGTCGGTCCAGGACCTGCACCTCGACGACCGGGTCGCCGCCGCGATCGCCCGCCCGCCCGGCGACACCCCGCCCGGCCCCGTTCACATCCACCCCGTCACCGAACCCGCCCCCGTGCCCGGACACACCGCCGCACCCCGCACCGAAGGAAACCGGCCCTCATGACGACACAGCCCCTGGAGACCGCCCCGGTCCTCGCCGCCCTCCCGGCCCCCCGCACCCCCCTCACCACCACGTCGGCCGGGCCGGCCCCGCTCGACGACACCGTCCAGGCCGGGTACTTCGCCGACCTCGCCGCCGCCGTCGAGCAGGCCGACCCCGGCCCGGCCGCCCGCGGCGGCTGGGAGGAGCGCGAACGCGTACGGGTCTCCGTATGGGTCCGTACCGCCTACGAACACCCCCTGTCCCACGCCGTGTTCGCCCGCCCCGGCGGCACGGCCGCCCACGAGGCGCGGGCCGCGCAGGCCGCCGAGCTCGGCCTGCGCATCGACGTCGGACGCGCCCGCGCCCTGCCCGCCAAACCGTCCGCGGAGGTACGGGCCGCCGCGGCGGTCGCCGCGATGTGGGCGGTCACCGCCACCGCGTTCACCCAGACCGCCCGGCCGCCCCGCGAACGCGTCGTCGCCGACGCGTGGACCGTGGTCCGCGAGACCATCGCCCCCGCACTCGTCCCCGAGGTCCCGGGCTACTCCTGGACCCGCGGGACGTGGTGACACCACCCCCTCCGGCAGCGGCGCCACCACGTCGGGCGCCGCGGACGGCTCCCGCCCGGCCACCGCGGTCACCCGACCGCGGTGGCGCTGTCGTGCGCGGCGGACCGGCGACGCCCCGCCGGGCCCAGCGACTTCGCGTACAGCTGGACCAGTTCGTGGCACCGGTACAGCGGCAGCCCCTGCGCGTCGAGCCCCGACAGATCCAGCAGCGCTGCGTCCACCAGCGACTCCAGCACCCGCTCGGCCTCGTCCTCGGCCACCGCCAGCAGCGGCGCGGCGTCCCGGGCGGAGAACGGCTCCGTTCCCGCGTCCGCCAGCGCACCCAGCGCCGCCGGCCCCCCGGCCGCCAGCCGCCGCACCGAGGGCAGCAGCGCCTGGCACACGTCCAGGTCACCGAAGGACAGCTCCGCCAGCCGCTCCGCCGGATTCGCGAGCCGGGCCGCCAGCCGGCGGGCCGGCCACGCCGGCCGGGCCGCCAGCCGGGCCCCCACCACGGCGAGCGCCAGCGGCAGCCCCCCGCAGTAGGCGACCAGGTCGTCGGCGGAGTCCGGGTCCTCCCGCAGCCGCTCCTCGCCGCCCGCCGCGGCCAGCACCGCCAGCGACTCGTCGTCGTCCAGCGGGGCCAGGGCCACGGTGTCCGCCCCGGCCACCCGGGCCAGCCGGGCCCGGCTGGTGATCAGCACGGCCGCCTGCGGGCTCGGCGGCAGCAGCGGCGCCACCTGGAGGTCACCGACCGCGTCGTCCAGGACGACCAGGAGCCGCCTGCCCAGCGTGCGGGCACGGTAGAGGCGCACCAGCTCGTCCCGGTCGAAGGACTGCGCGGAGTGCCGGTCCAGACCGGGCTCGCCCAGCGCGCGCAGCAGCCGCACCAGCACCTCGGCGGCATCCTTGGGCGTACCGTCGCGGTGGCACAGCTCGGCGAACAGCAGCCCGTCGGGGAAACGCTCCGAGCTCTCCTGGGCGGCCCTCACCGCGAGCGCGGTCTTGCCGACCCCGGCCATCCCGGTCACCAGCAGACGCCGGGGCCGGCCGGTGTCCGGCACCAGCCGCGAGGCCAGCAGGGACAGTTCCCCCGCACGGCCCACGAACCAGCCCTCCGCGGCCGGAAGCATCGCGGGTACATCGGACCGCCCCCGCGCTGCCCCTGCACCTCGCAACCCCAGCTCCCCGCCCAGCACGGCCTGGTACGTCGCCCCGAGCACCTCGCCCGGATCCACGCCCAGCTGGTCGACGAGCACCCTGCGGCCCTCGTAGTACGTCTGCAGGGCGTCGGCCTGACGCCCGCACCGGTACAGCGCGGTCATCAGCTGGGCACGCAGCCGCTCACGCACCGGGTGCTCGGCGACCAGGCCCGTCAGCTCCGCGGTGACCTGCTCGTGCATGCCCAGCTGGAGATCCGCCTCGATCCGGTTCTCCAGCGCCAGCATCCGCGCCTCCTCCAGCCGCGGCAGCTCCGCCTCCAGCAGGAAATCGGTCACGTTCGACAGCGCCGGACCGCGCCACCACCCCAGCGCCTCGGTCAGCAGCGCCTGGGCATCGGCGTAACGGCGCTCGCGCAGTGCCTGGCGGCCCAGCCGGTCCAGCCGCTCGAACTCGACGACGTCGATCCGGGCACCCGGCGCCCTCAGGACGTAACCGGGCTGGCGCCGTACGATCTCGACCTCGTCGCCGAGCAGCTTGCGCAGCCGCGACATGTACGTGTAGATCTGCGCGCTCGCGGTGACGGGCGGGTCCCAGCCCCACAGCAGCGCCCCGAGGCGGGAGTCGGAGACGACCCGCCCGTGTGCCAGGAGCATCGCGGCCAGGACCGTGTGCACCTTGGAACCGGACAGCGCGATCCAGTCCCCGTCACGACGGGCTTCCACCGGCCCGAGAATCCGGAAGTCCATGCGGCAAACCCCTTTCAGGTCTGAGTCCTTGCATGGAACCCGAAGGTAGGCGGCGCCCTTATCCATGGGTTATCGCCGACGGCCCGCAGCCGATACCGGCCCTTGTACGCACCGGAACCGGCCCCCGCCCCCGGCCTGCCGGGCGGGGCCCGCCCGGCTGCTTTCCCTGACAGGAATGCGGACGGGCGGGCGCCTTGTTGGCGCCCGCCCGTGGGCAAGGGGTTCGCAGGATCGCCAGCGGAGGGCGCTGCCTGCCCGGCCTTGGGGACCAATCGCGCAGCGGATGGCGTCAAGCCCTGCCTGCGTAGGCCGCGGGCTTCTGGCGGCGGTCCTCAGAACCACTGCGCAGAACTTCACGGTTGTGAGAGGGCTTCTGCGAGAGCTGACCTGGGCGAACCGCTCGGGGGCCGGCCTCCCGGTACGCCTCTCGCATCTCCTCGTTCATGAGAACGGCCGCGCGCGACGTCCGCGGCCCGAAGCTGCCCGGTGCGACTGGGCTCATGCACGGGCGGCGCCGCGGCGCAGCGTGAACCAGAAAGTCGGGACCGGGTTCGTGCCGGGCGTCACGTCGGCCAGCTGCCACCCGGTGAACCTGGCGCCGAGTTCGTCCGCGGTGACGCCGGACCACGAGTCGTCAAACGCCCCGGGCCCGTACCCGAACATCAGCAATCGTGCACCGGGGGCGGCACGCTCGGTGAGGCCGGCGGCATAGGCGTCGCGGCGGTGCGGTGGAATCCCGCAGTAGCAGCTCAGGTCGAAGAACAGGTCGTACGGGCCGGGCACGCCCACCTCGTCGAGCCGGGTGGCATCCCCGCACAGCACCGTGACGTCCGCTCCGGCCGCGTCGGCCTTCTCCCGAGCCTGCCGAACCGCGCGGTCGACCAGGTCGACGGCCGCCACTCGCCAGCCGTGCCGGGCCAGGTACACCGCGTTGGTCCCGGTGCCGCAGCCGAGTTCGAGGACCTGGCCCGGCATCAGCGCGCCGGGCCCCTCTATCAGGGCCACCAGCTCGGGCGGCGTGATGCCGCTGTCCCACGGCGGCTTGCCGTCCCGGTAGAAGTCCTCCAACACGCGGCGCACAAAAGCCTCTTGCTCGAGCTCCGCAGCCGTCCGGGTCTCACTCATCGCTACCCTCCAAGTAACTAGAGTTCATCTCTAGTGACTGACTCTAGAGATAGACTCCCGGTATGGATGCGGTCAAGGGATCCGACGGACAGAACGTCAAGCGCCCCGACAAGAGGGCCGAGCGCTCGCGGCGTACCCGCGAGAAGATCGTTGCGGCGGCGCGGGAGCTGTTCGTCGCGCAGGGGTACGGTGCGACAAGCCTTCAGGAGGTCGCGGATCGCGCGGGTGTGGCCGTCCAGACCGTGTACTTCGTGTTCCGAAACAAGCGCGCGCTGTTCAAGGACGTCGTCGACACGTCCATCGCGGGCGACGTCGAACCGGTCGCCACGATGGACAGCGACTGGTTCCGCGCCGCGTGCGCCCAGCCCACCGCGGCTGGGCAACTGCGCGCCCACGTACGGGGTGTACGCGACATCCTCGGCCGGGTCGCCCCGATCATGCCGTTGATCGCGGCTGCGGCGGCCACGGACCCGGAGATCGCCGCGCAGTGGCCCGCCGGCCCCGACCCGCGCTACAGCGTTCAGCACGCCGCGGCGAAGGCACTGACCTCCAAGCCTGACGCCCGCCCCGACGTCGACACCGCCCGCGCCGCCGACCTGCTGTACGGGCTTCTCAGCCCGGAGCTGTACCTGATCTTTGTCCGCGACCGGGGCTGGTCCCCCGACGCCTGGGAGGCGTGGGCCTGCGCGGCCCTGATTGCCCACCTCTGCACTGACCACGAGTAGGCCGCTGCGGTCGAAGCACTGCTCTTCGCCGTCGGGCAGGACTCGCAACCCCTTCGCGTCGTGGTGTCTACCACGAGGACCACCTGCACGGCCTGTGCCGCCGCATCCAGGAGCTGAGCTCCGCCTGCGTCGCGGGCCACGCCCCGCCATCCGGCCGCGCGGCCGCCCGTGCCTGGGTGCTCGTCGCCGCGATGGAGGCACTCGGCGTGCGCCGGGTCCTGGACCCCCGCCATCGCCCGCGAGGAGTTCGCCGGAGAACTCACCGCCCCGATCGCCCCCTGCCTGACGGGCAGCCCCGCCGCCCCGCCGAAGAAAGCATAAACAGCCCATCCGGTATATTTCCTGGCCGGTACACGGGCGGAGAACCAGGGGGCGTCGCTGTGCAGGAACAACACACGGTGCGGGCACAGATCGTCGTGGTCGGCGGGGGACCGGTCGGGATGCTGCTCGCCGCCGAACTCGCGGGGTACGGGGTCGACACCGTGCTCCTGGAAGCACGCACCGACGTGTCCGGGCAGCCGAAGGCGACCACGCTGCACGCGCGGGCGGTGCAGACCCTGGCCCGCCGGGGACACCTGCCGGGACCGGGACACCCCCGCACCGCGGGCCCGGGACAGAGCCCCTTCCACTTCGCGGGCCTGCCGGGACTGGTCATCACGACCCCGGCCCACGAACCCGAGCCGATCCTCAAACGCGCCCAGGCCGAACTGGAACAGCACTTCGAGGCACGGGCCCGGGCGGCCGGAGCCCGCATCCTGCGCGGACACCGGGTGACCGGACTCTCCCGGAGGGACGACGGCGTACGGATCACGGCCGACGGCCCGGACGGACCGGTCCTCTGCTCGGCCCGGTACGCCGTCGGGGCGGACGGCTCCCGCAGCACGGTCCGCGGCCTGGCGGGCATCTCCTCCGACACCCACCCCGCGACGGTCTCCGCGCTGATGGGAACGGTCACCCTCGCCCGGCCCGGAGAACTCACCGCCGGCTGGCACCGCACCCCGCGCGGCTGGATCGTGGCCAAGCACACCGCCGAGGGCACCACCCACATCCGCACACTGAACTGCACCGGCGCCCACCCCGACCGGCACACCCCGCCCACCCTCGAGGAACTGCACGCCGAGGTGGCCCGGCTCGCCGGCCGGGACATCGCGATGGACACCCCGCGCTGGCTCAGCAGATTCAGCGACTTCGCACGGCTGGCCCGGACCTTCCGCGCCGGCCGGGTCTTCCTGGCCGGGGACGCGGCACACGTCCACTTCCCGATCGGCGGACAGGGCCTGAGCACCGGCGTCCTGGACGCCCTGAACCTGGGCTGGAAACTCGCCCTCGCGGTCCACGGACGCGCGGCCCCCGGACTCCTGGACACCTACGACACCGAGCGCCGCCCGGCCGCCGCACGCGTCGTCGAACAGACCCGGGCCCAGCTCGCCATGATGCGGCCCGGCACCGAACTCGACGCACTGCGCGAGGTGTTCACCGGCGTACTGTCGGCCGACCGCGCACACGGCCACCTCGGCGCCATGATCAGCGCCCAGGACACCGTGCTCCCGGACCACGAAGAGACGACGGGCGCGGGGAAGTTCCTCCCCAACACACAGCTGACCACACCGGCCGGCGAAACCGACGTGATCACCCTGCTGCACGAGGGCAGGCCGCTGCTCCTGCTGCTCGGCGAACAGGACGACAGCCACCTGCAGGCGGCCCGGCGGTGGGAGGGGACCGTGCGCGTGGTCCGCGCCCGGCCCGCCCGCGAGACGCCGCACGACGCGCTGCTGGTGCGGCCGGACGGCTACGTCGCCTGGGTGCCGGGCGGCCGCCCGCTGACGGACACCCTCGCGCGGTACTTCCTCCAGGACACCGGGCGCGCCGGCACCGGCCGCCGGGACGCCGTTCCCGTGGAACACCCTTGACGACGGCGCTCCGCGGGAACGGGCGGCGCCGCTCAGCCGGCCGCTTCGGCCTCGGCGAAGTACCGCGCCTTCGCCGCCTCGGCGTAGACCGCCGCTCCACGGCCCTCGGAGAGGTCCAGCGAGGCGAGGACGGAGGGCACCACCGCGCTGGGCAGCACATGACGCATCAGGGCGGAGACCCGCTTGACCAGGTCGCGGTACTCGCAGACGGCCTGCGACATCGACTGGATACCCGCGAAGGACCCCACGATGACGTCGGCCGTCTCGGCCGGCGAGATGTGCGGGAGCAGCTCGCCCTGGGCCTGCGCCTGCTCGAGCAGGCTGAGACCGACCTCGGCCCACCGCAGGAACGGACCGCTGCGGTCGAGGTTCCGCGCCGACTGGTCCATCGACAGACGCACCCCGGCACGCACCATGGGATCGGTCTGCAGACGGTGGGCGTGGAGCATGACGACGTCCACGATCTCCTGCACCTTGGAGGGCCGCGCAGGAGCGATGATCAGCTGGTCCTGCTCGGCCAGGACACCCTGGGCCAGGTCCTCCTTCGACTGGAAGTGGAAGTACAGGGCACCTTTGGTGACCCCGGCCTCGGTGAGGATCTGGGAGATCGTGGCCGCCTGGTAGCCGTGCTCCTCGAAGATCTTGGCCGCCGCCGAAAGAATCGTCTGACGGGTACGGATGGCTCGCAGCTGCTCAGCCACTCTGCCTCCTCCCTCCTCAGGGTGGTCGAAGCGTCGGGAGGCCGGTAAAGAAACCGTCCAGTTCGTATCTTACAGGCCGTGTTCCCGGCCACTTTCTCGTCTTTACCGGTCGGCAAATCGTCAGACAAGAGAAGGAAGCCCATGATTCTGATCACTGGTGCCACCGGGGCCATCGGCCGTGAAGTGGTCCGAGGCATCCCGGACGGGCCGGCGGTCCGGATCATGGCCAGAAGGCCGGAGCGGGTCACCGGCGCGGGTGCGGCGGCCGAGACCGTGCCCGGCGACTTCACCGACCCCGCTTCCCTGGCGGCCGCCCTGCGCGGCGTGAGCACCGTGTTCCTGGTGACGCTTCCCGACGGCGAGGACGACGCGGGATTCCTGCGGGCCGCCCGGTCGGCGGGGGTCGGGCACGTGGTGAAACTGTCCGCGGCCGCGGTGGGCGACAGCCGGGCACAGGACCTGATCACCCGGCGCCAGCGCCGCAACGAGGAACTCCTGCGCGCGTCCGGCATGCGGTGGACGCTGCTGCGCCCGCGCTCGTTCATGTCCAACACGCTGTCCTGGGCGGGGTCGATCCGTTCGCAGGGCGTGGTGCGGGCGCTGTACGGGGAGTCGGTGAACGCCTGCGTCGATCCGCGCGATGTCGCGGAGGTGGCGGTGCGCGCCCTGACCGGGGACGGCCACGAGGGCCGGACCTACACGCTGACCGGGCCGGAGGCGATCAGCGCGGCCGAGCAGACGAAGCTGCTCGGTGAACTGCTGGGCCGCCCGCTCCTCTTCGAGGAGCTGGGGCCCGGACGGGCCCGTGCCGCGCTGGGCGCCCGCTATCCGGCGGACATCGTCGAGGCGCTGCTGGAGAGCGCGGAGCGCGGCCGCGCGGGTTCGAAGACGGCGGTCGGTGGCACGGTCGCCGCGCTGCTCGGCCGGCCGGCCAGGACCTTCGGTACGTGGGCGGGCGATCACCTGGACGCGTTCGCCGGCCGGTGAGACGCCCCGTCACCGGCCGCCGCCGGTCCCGGCCGGGCCCGCCGGCCGGGAATCAGAGGTGGTGCGGGCCGGCGGTCACGGTGGCGCGGAAGACCGCCTCGCCGTTCTGGTGGGCGGTGACCAGGACGTTCTGCTCGTCCCCGGCACCCGTACCGGGCAGCAGGACGGCCTCGACCGTACAGGGGGCGTCCAGTTCGACGTACCGGACGAACTCGTTGGCGATCCGCAGCGGCAGGTAGGAGGGGCGGCCGATGGCCGCGGCGGTGGCCTGGCGGGCGGCCTCGGCCAGCACCATGCCCGGTACGTGGTCGCCGACGTGCTCGAAGAGCACGGGGTGGCGGGTGTCCGCCCGCAGCTGCCAGCGGTTCGTCCCGTCCGCGGGGGAGAGCACCACGTCCGAGGGCGAGGTGCGCCCCACGCTCCGCGGGGCGGCCGGGCGGGCCGGCGTCGGCCGGCCGCCGCCGGGCAGGTGCTCGCCGCGCACCCGCCGGTAGACCGCGGGGGACAGGCAGGACAGGCTGCCGCCGCCGGTCGCCACGATGTTCCCGTCGCGGCGGAAGACCGTCTCGATGCGCATCCCGGACAGGACCCTGCCGCGCCGTTTGACCTGCGTGCAGCGGACGCCGACGTCGAGGAGCGCGGACTGGCCCCCCGCTTCCAGGTGTTCGGGGTGTACGGCGATCCCGATGTCCCAGACGACGAACTGGTGGCCGATCGGCACCCCGAACTCCGCGTGACCCAGCAGGATTCCGGCCTGGCGAATCGTTTCGCAGCCGATGAGCGGGTCGTGGTAGCCGCCGGCGACCGGGGTGAAGAAGCTGTGGTCGTGGGGCCAGCGGGCGGTCACGGTGAAACGGGTGTCGTCCTTTCGCGTCCAGCCGGTGAGCACGACCTCCGCGGCGGAGGACCGGTGCACGAACTCCTTGGGGACGGTGGCGGGTTCGGCGGGGCCCGCCCCGCCGCACCCGGCCGCGGACGTCCCGGTGTCCGCCGCGGCTGCGCCGCCCGGTGCGGCTCGCTCCGTCTGAAATGCGCTCGTGGACATTGCTCCCCCAGGGGCTGGTACGAGAGATGCGTTCAACGGTTGACCCAGGCCCGAAAATACATACCGACCGGTTTAATTTCTAGTGTTTCCAGGTCCTGTTGATACACGACCGGCGGGGCCGTCCCGCATCAGGGGTGGATACGGGAGTGCAAGAAACAGCATGCTTGGTTTGTTATAGTCGTTGTCTGTTCTTCGGTCACGGTTCACCGGCAATGACGGAGCAGTTGATGGTCAAGCAGGAACGCGCGGCACGTACGCGTGACTCCCTGATCCGGTCCGCGGCCGAGGTCTTCGACCGGGGCGGTTCCTCGGCGGCGTCCCTCACCCTGATCAGTGCGCAGGCCGGGGTGAGCAACGGGGCCCTGCACTTCCACTTCGCCAGCAAGGCATCCCTGGTGGACGCCGTCGGCGAGTCGGCGCTGGCCAGGCTGCTGGCCGTCACGGCCGGAGCGCGGCAGCCCGGGCAGAGCCAGGTGCAGCTCCTGGTCGACGCGACCCACGCGCTCGCCGGTGCGCTCCGCGCCGACGTGGTGCTGAGGGTCGGCTTCGCGCTGAGCGGGGAGGCCTCCCGCCCGGTGCAGGCCGATCTGCGGCAGCACTGGCGGCACTGGGTCGAGCGGACGGTGAAGCAGGCCGAGGCCGGGGGCGAACTGCGCCGCGGGGCAGGGGCGCAGGACGCGGCGATGGCCGTGGTGGCCGCGACGATGGGGTTCGAGGTGCTCGGGACCCGGGACGCGGCGTGGCTCTCGGCGCCGACGGTCGCGGGGTTCTGGCAGCTGCTGCTGCCGGCGCTCGTCCCCGCGGCGGACCTCGCCGCGATCGACGCCGACGGCAGCGACGGCATCCGGGCCCTGCGCGGCGCCCGCGCCCGGTGAACGGGGGCGGGCGC